>NZ_CP075398.1 GCF_023035875.1 Borrelia puertoricensis | reverse complement strand
AATTAATTATTAATAGTACAAATCTCTTATTACTTATCTCCAATACCAACAATTTATCTCAATTGATCGTCTTAATGCTTACACTTAAATTATATTATCAATAAAAGGATCATAAATATTCCTCCAACCTATTTACTTATTTATTTATATGGTTTAATATTATCTTATATAATTAAATTGTTAATTTAAAAATTTAAGGAGTATATTTATGCAACAAACCAAAATTTTAAAAGGACTATTAAACGACGAAGAAAAAACGGCTCTGGCTTTTCTTCAATACTCTATCACAAAACCTAACCCTGATAACTATCAATTTCTGACTCTTGCACATGGAATACCTAGTAAGGTAATACTAAACTTAAATATTGATAAACTCAAATCAATACTATCAAATATCATACCAACATTAAAAGCAAAAAAAGAAGCAGAAGACTTTCTTGCAAATTACAATGGATTATTAAAAGACAAATTTATACAAATATTAAAAATTGCAACAACACAATATATCTATTTTGTAAAAACAACTTGTAGCAATCCAAATTTTGATGAAATATACCATAAGTTGACAACAATAAACAATTCGGATACATTTGAAAATATTATAAACACCATAAAAGATTATAATAACGTCACAGAACAATTAAGCAATGACGAAAAAGAGGCTTTAACTTTCCTTAACTCTATCACAAAACTTAATCCAAACAACCCAAATGATCAGAGCATTATAACTAATATAAATGAAAATCTTAATAAACTAATATTAAACCTAAGTACTGATCAACTCAAATCAATACTATCAAATATCATACTGACGTTAAAAGCAAAAAAAGAAGCAAAAGACTCTCTTGACAATTACAATAACCCATTAAAGGACATACTTACAAAAATATTAAAAGACACATCAATACAATTTACAGATCTTCTTATAAGCATATGTAACACTCCAAATTTTGATGAAATGCACCATAATTTGTCAAAAATAAATAATGCGGATACATTTGAAAATATTATAAATACCATAAAACATTATAATAACGTCACAGAACAATTAAGCAATGACGAAAAAGAGGCTTTGTCTTTCCTTAAATACTCTATTATAAAACCTAATCCAGATGACTCAAGTAACCATAGTATCATAACTAATGCACAAGTAAACTTACATAAGTTAATATTAAACACCGATATTGATAAACTCAAATCAATGCTGTCAAATATCATACTAATACTAAAGACAAAAAAAGAAGCTGAAAACTCTCTTGCAAATTATAATGGAACATTAAAAGACACATTTATACAAAGATTAGAAAATGCATCTACACAATTTACATATCTTCTTATAAACATATGTCACACCTCAAATTTTGATGAAATACATCATAATTTGTCAACAATAAACAACGCAGACATATTTGAAAATATTATAAACACCATAAAACATTATAATAATGTTATAAAACAGCATTTAAACAACGACGAAAAAGAGGCTTTGGTTATCCTTGGAAACTCTATCGAAACACAGATAAAAAGGATCAATAAAATTACAACTACAGAACAAATAAGTCTTAGTAAGTTCATAATAAACTTAAGTACTGATCAACTCAAATCAATACTATCAAATATCATACTAATACTAAAGACAAAAAAAGAAGCAGAAGACTCTCTTGAAAATTACAATGGGCCATTAAAAAACACATTTATAAAAAAATTAGAAAATGCATCAATACAATTTATAAAGCTTTTAAAGGGAACATATAATGCTTCCAATTTTGACACAATGTACCATCACTTATCGATAACAAATGCATATCTATTTAAAGATATTACAAGCAATATAGAAGGCTACAATAACGTCATAAAACAATTAAATAACGAGGAACAAGAAACTTTAACTTCCCTTGCAAATTTAATCACAAAACCTAATCCAAATGACCCAAATGATCATAATGTTATAACTAATACACAAGCAAGCCTTAATAAGTTAATACTAAACTTAAGTATTGATAAACTCAAATTAATACTATCAAATATCATACCAACATTAAAAGCAAAAAAAGAAGCAGAAGACTCTCTTACAAATTACAATGACCCACTAAAAAATACACTTACAAAAAAATTAGAAGATGTCACAACTCAAGTTATAAACACTTTAAGAAGTATTTATAATACTCCCAATTTTGATGAGATATACCATAATTTATCAACAACAAACAATACAGCACAACTATTTGAAAGTGTTGCAAGCGATATAAAAAACTACAATAACATCATAAAACAATTAAACGACGACGAAAAAGGGGCTTTAACTTTCCTAGAAAACTCTATCACAAAACCCAATCCAAATGACCCAAATGATCATAATATTATAACTAATACACAAGCAAGCCTTAATAAGTTAATACTAAACTTAAGTATTGATAAACTCAAATTAATACTATCAAATATCATACCAACATTAAAAGCAAAAATATATGCTGAAAACTCTATTATAAATCACGATGACCCATTAAAAAATACACTTATAAAAGTTTTAGAAGATGCAATAACACAATATACAAATACTTTAAAAAATATTTGTAATACTCTCGATTTTGATGAAATATACCGTAATTTATTGACAACAAACAATACAGCATACCTATTTGAAGCTATTGCAAGTGATATAAAAGATTACAATAACGTCATAAAACAATTAAACGACGACGAAAAAGGAGCTTTAATTTTCCTTCAATACTCTATTATAAAACCTAATCCAGATGACTCAGATGACCATAATATCACAATTGATGAACAAGAAAAGTTCGATAATCTAATACTGAATTTAAATGTTGCAAACATTAAAGTAATACTATTGAATATGATACCAACATTAAAAGCAAAAAAAGAAGCGGAAGACTCTCTTACAAATTACAATAGACCATTATTAAAAAATACTTTTATACAAATATTAAAAACTGTAACAACACAATACATACAGTATTTAAAAAATATGTGTTACTACACCGGTCTTAATAAAATGCACTGTAATTTATCAACAATAAACAAAACAACATACCTATTTGAAGCTATTGCAAAAGCTATACAACATTACAACAATAATATAGAACAATTAAGTGACGACGAAAAAGAGTCTTTAATTTTCCTTCAATACTCTATCACAAAACCTAATTCAGACGATTTAGATGACTATAATAGCACAATTGGTGAAAAAGAAAAGTTCAATAATATAATACTAAATTTAAATATTGATAGACTCAAACCAATACTATCAAATATCATACTAACATTAAAAGCAAAAAAAGAAGCAGAGGACTCTCTTGAAAATTACAATGGACCATTAAAAGACACATTTACACAAAGAGTAAACACTGCAACAACACAATACATCTATAATTTAAAAAATATGTGTTCCTACACCGGTCTTAATGAAATACACTGTAATTTACTAACAATAAACAATGCAAACGTATTTAAAAATATTGTAAATGATATAAAAAATTATAATAACATTATAGAACAATTAAACGACGACGAAAAAGAGGCTTTGTCTTTCCTTAAATACTCTATCACAAAACCTAACCCAGTTGACCCAGATGAATATAATATCACAATTAATGCACAAGAAAATTTACATAAGTTAACACTAAACTCCGATATTGATAAATTCAAATCAATATTGTCAAATATCATACTAACATTAAAAGCAAAAAAAGAAGCAGAAAACACTCTTGAAAATTACAATGGACCATTAAAAGACACACTTACAAAAATATTAGAAAACGCAATAGCATTATATGAAAATCTTTTAAAAATCATTTTCAATACTCCCGATTTTGATGAAATGTACAATAATTTATCAATAACAAACAATGCAAACACATTTGAGAACATTATAAATGATATAAAAATTTATAATAGCACTACAGAACAATTAAACGATGACGAAAAAGGGGCTTTGTCTTTCCTTAAATACTCTATCACAAAACCTAACCCAATTGACCCAGATTACGACAATTTCATAATTTATGCACAAATAAACTTACATAAGTTAATACTAAAATCCGATATTGATAAACTAAAAAAAGCTATATCAGACATTGTAACAACATTAGATTCAAAAAAAGATGTTGAGGATTATCTTAGGGTTTATACTGGACCATCAAAAGACACACTTACACAAATGCTAAAAGACACAATAGCATTATATGAAAATCATTTAAAAAGCCTTTGTAAAACTTCCTCTTTTGATAAAATGTACAATAATTTATCAACAACAAACAATGCAAACATATTTGAAAATATTGTAAATGATATAAAAAATTATAATAACATTATAGAACAATTAAATGATAACGAAAAAGGGGCTTTAACTTTCCTAGAAAACTCTATCACAAAACCTAATCCAGATGACCTAAGTGACCATAGTATCATAATGCATGCACAATCAAACTTACATAGGTTAATAATAAACTTCGATATCGATAAACTCAAACAAGCTATAGCAGGCATTGTAATAACATTAAATACAAAAAAAGAAGCAGAAGATTCTCTTGAAAATTACAATGAACCATTAAAAGATACACTTACAAAAATGTTAAAAGACACAACAACATCATATGCAAATCATTTAAAAAACCTTTGTAAGGCTTCCTCTCTTGATGAGATATACGGTAATTTGTCAACAGCAACAAACAATGCAAACATATTTGAAAATATTGTAAATGATATAAAAAATTATAATAACACTATAGAACAATTAAACGTCGACGAAAAAGAATCTTTAACTTTCCTAGAAAACTTTATCACAAAACCTAATCCAGATGACTCAAGTGAACATAATATCATAACTCATGCACAAGTAAACTTACATAAATTAATACTAAATTCTGATATCGATAAATTCAAATCAATACTGTCAAATATCATACCAACATTAAAGGTAAAAAAAGAAGCAGAAGATTCTCTTCAAAATTACAATGGACCATTAAAAGATACACTTACAAAAATGTTAAAAGACGCAACAAAATCATATGCAAATCATTTAAAAAGCATTTGCAATACTCCCGACTTTAATGAAATGTACAATAATTTATCAACAACAAACAATACATCACACCTATTTGAGAATATTATAAGAATTATAAAAAATTATAATAACACTACAGAACAATTAAACGTCGACGAAAAAGAGGCTTTAACTTTCCTTAAATACTCTATCACAAAACCTAATCCATATGACCCAAATAACCATAATATCATAATTAATGCACAAAAAAAATTTGATAAATTAATACTAAATTTCGATACTGATAAACTCAAATTAATACTGTCAAATATCATACCAACATTAAAGGTAAAAAAAGAAGCAGAAGATTCTCTTCAAAATTACAATGGACCATTAAAAAACACTTTTACAAAAAAATTAGAAAAGTCAATAACATCATATGCAAATCATTTAAAAAACACTTTTAATACCGTAGATATCGAATGGCTTGATCTTTATCTTTATATTACACCCCCAAAAGATCATACTTCTACATTTGAACATATTGTAAGCAATATAGAACTTTTTAATAGCGTTACAGAACAATTAAACGTCGACGAAAAAGAGGCTTTGTCTTTCCTAGAAAACTCTATCATAAAACCTAATCCAGATGACTCAAGTGACCATAGTATCATAACTAATGCACAAGAAAACTTACATAAGTTAATACTAAACACCGATATTGATAAACTCAAATCAATGCTGTCAAATATCATACTAACATTAAAGGTAAAAAAAGAAGCTGAAAACTCTCTTGCAAATTATAATGGAACATTAAAAGACAAATTAACTCAAAGAGCAAACAGTGCAACAACACAATACATACAGTATTTAAAAAACTCTTGTAATACTAGTCTTGATAAGATACACAGTAATTTGTCAACAATAAATAACACATCCCTATTTCAAGATATTATAAACAACATAAAACTTCTTAATAGCGTTACAGAACAATTAAACGACGACGAAAAAGAGGCTTTGTCTTTCCTAGAAAACTCTATCATAAAACCTAATCCAGATGACTCAAGTGACCATAGTATCATAACTAATGCACAAGAAAACTTACATAAGTTAATACTAAACTTAGATATTGATAAACTCAAATCAATGCTGTCAAACATCATACTAACATTAAAGGTAAAAAAAGAAGCTGAAAACTCTCTTGCAAATTATAATGGAACATTAAAAGACAAATTAACTCAAAGAGCAAACAGTGCAACAACACAATACATACAGTATTTAAAAAACTCTTGCAATACTAGCTCTCTTGATAAGATACACAGTAATTTGTCAACAATAAATAACACATCCCTATTTCAAGATATTATAAAAATTATAAAACATTATAACAACGTCATAGAACAATTAAACGACGACGAAAAAGGGGCTTTGTCTTTCCTAGAAAACTCTATTAAAATACCTAATCCATATGACCATAGGACCATAATTAATATGCAAGAAAAATTACATAAGTTAACACTAAAAACCGATATTAATAAACTCAAATCAATGCTGTCAAACATCATACTAACATTAAATACAAAAAAAGAAGCTGAAAACTCTCTTGCAAATTATAATGGAACATTAAAAGACAAATTAACTCAAAGAGCAAACAGTGCAACAACACAATACATACAGTATTTAAAAGACTCTTGTAATACTAGTCTTGATAAGATACACAGTAATTTGTCAACAACAAACAGTACATTATTCATATTGCAAGATATTATAAGAATTATAAAACATTATAACAACGTCATAGAACAATTAAACGACGACGAAAAAGGGGCTTTGTCTTTCCTAAAAAACTCTATCAAAAACCCTAACCCAAATGACCCAAATGACCATAGTATCATAATTAATTCACAAGAAAACTTACATAAGTTAATACTAAACTTAGATATTGATAAACTCAAACAAGCTATAGCGGGCATTGTAACAACATTAGATGCAAAAAAAGAAGCAGAGGAGTCTCTTGAAAATTACAATGGACTATTAAAAGACATATTTACAAAAATGTTAAAAGATGCAACAACACAATACATACAGTATTTAAAAAACTCTTGCAATACTAACTCTCTTGATAAGATACACAGTAATTTGTCAACAATAAATAACACATCCTTATTTCAAGATATTACAAGCAATATAAAACTTCTTAAGAGCGTTACATAACAATTAAACGACGACGAAAAAGGGACTTTGTCTTTTCTTAACAAACTACAAATATATAAATTTATGGAAAAAATAAATCCATAAAACAAATAAAATGATGAACTTTTTTCAAGTATCTATTAACTACCTTTAATTATGAGGCTGTGTTAATAGATGCTAATTGATATACTGTTTCAGTTAATGATATTAACGCTTTACTATGTTTATCCAAAAATTTATTATTCCTAACTCACTTGATAGATAAATTTAGTAGCAAAGCTTTCTCTTTTATTAATCTCTAACCAATACCTTTTAATGTTATCCAATCTTAAATCTACTGTGATTCTTATTGCTATTGTTAGCATACTCAATATCTGCAAAACTTTTCTTTCCTTGCCACAGCTCTTAATGCTATACTTCCTGCTAGAGTTGCATCCTTAGGTGTAGCAGAATTACCAATTGTTTCTTTAGTTAGTTTAGCAAAATCACTACTCTCTTTAACCATAGCTTATAATATGTCAGTACTGATTACCGCTCCAACAGATTTTACTGCATTAACAGTGCCAGCATTAGCAGTAGCAAATAGTTTTCCTGATTAGACCATCTGTAGCTTTTTTATTATCGCCAGCATCATGTTTACCCTCACTTAATATTGCTAATTACCCCTCACTAATAGATTAAACCAAAACTTCTTCAACAGAAACACTATGGCATAAACTAAACAATTGGTTCATAAAGTAAAAAAATTAAATTTTGAAGAATAGTACGTATAACTGCAAGGAAGTAAACTACTAAAAGAAAATACCTAATTAATAAAATTTCGTATTCATTTCTAACTTAAATGATAAACTACTGCAAAACAATTTCATTCTTCAAACAACCTTCAACTACATTTTCTATGTAGTTCTTAAACAAGAGCAAATACATGATACAAATATATTGCTAAAGGATATACAGAAAATATTCAAAACTAAAAATTAAGAATTGAAAGAAAATCACCTCAAATAATGGCTTTTTTTTCAATTGCATAAAGGCCCATATTTACTGATAAATAAACTTAAAATTTCCATCACTTGCTATATAACTAAATAATTTCAGTGAACCTTTTACCATAGTTAGGCTCTCTATATACTAAAAATTTGAAAAAAACTCCTACTATTTCTGAATTAATTACAGTCTTTATCAAAGAATGATTTACAAGTACAATCCAATACTCAGATGTTATAAGTTTTAGTTCCCCCTTCAAAATAATCACGTATACTAAAATTATGATTTTTCTCTAATTAAAGTAAAAAATTACCTATAATTTCTAGACTATCAAAAGGTGTTTTTTTTAATCTCACACACATCCTCTTAGATACTTGAAGCAAATTCCTATAACAAGAATATTTATTGGTGAACTTTTAGATGTTTTATTATCAAAAAGAACAAATTCATAATTAACAAACTGTATTTCAATACTTGCTTTAATATTTGCATTCTTTATTTGTCTTAAACCTCATTCCGCTTGGATATTTCACTTTTTGTTATACTACTTATAGTCTTACAGTTTACATACACATATTATTTATCGTATTTCACAAAAATTAATTTTTAATAAGTCAATATATAAGAATACAAAGACTTAGAGCTTAATTAACTATTCTATTAAGAATAGTTAATTAAGCTCTAAAGCTTTATTCGAATGAACCTAAATTAAGGTAGTCCTAAAATGAATAGCACTACTAACAACAATTAAAATACAATAAATTTTAAATAAAATCAACCACCTTTATTTTTTAATATCATTATCTCTTCTCAAAATAGTTTGTCATTAATATATACAAAAATAGAAATAATTATGAAAATTTTTATCAATTAAACAAAATTTAACATTCTGTTATTTATTTTAAGTTTCTCTAACAACATCAGATTATCTCTTTTTATTTTTTCTCTTGAGATAGCATTGTTATTTTGTTAAGTAAATTGCATTATAAATTATGCATGTATTTTTACAAAGTATTCTATACATAATCTATTCTGAGATCTAAATCAAATACGTCTTTTTATAAATTCTTATCTATATTAATTATTTGTTGTTTTAATGAATTCATCTTTTTTTTTTAAGATTTCAAAAGTATAAATTACCATTATGAAGTAAAATGGAATCCTCTAATTTTTTAGTAAGCCGTTTATCTTAAGAATTCTATCTTTATTTTCTGTTTTATATATTTTATGTGCCAAATTGTTCATAACCATTTTTTGCTAATCGCCTTTCAAACCTCTAAATTCTTTCATGAAATCTTCTAACAAATCTTTTTTACTTAAAAAAAGTTTATCTAATATAAATCCTGTAAATTTGGCATTTTTTTTATAAAAATCATAACTTTCTTGATTCTTAAGCTGAAACCTTAATGGCTTTATTGTATTTTGTTTTGATTTTTTTAGTGTTAAATTATCATTGGTTTTAATGAAAAATAAAGTTTGATTAAACCCATTTTTTAAAATAAAATCATCATTTATTAACCCTTTTTCCATTGCTGAGGCTATTTTTAAGTAATTATACACTTGTGTTTTTGCTAAATTAAAATTTAATATAAAATCAACGAAATTTTTGTAGCCATCTAATTTATAATACCCTTTATCCTTGATCTCCTTTAAAACTTTCATTGTTTCTATTTTAGAATAAATTTCATCTTTAAAATTTATAATCAGTTTTTCTTTTAATTTATTATAATGAGTTAATATTTTTTCGTGATCTGATAAATTTCTACCTTCTAGAGCCCTCTTATTTAATTTTATTTTCATATAAAAACTCCTCTTTTACAATATACGTTCACTAGTGAACATTTATTTTTTGATATATTTCTTTTAAGAAGATATCCAATGCCTTTTGATATTCATGTATATAGTCTCTATTTAAATCAAAAGTACTATCTCCTGCTATCCTTTTATTCAAATCTTCTCTTTCAGATATAGTTCCTAAAAAATTACTCTTAGACTTTAAAATATCAAGAAGATATTTGTGTGTATTATTTTTTCTAAATCTAGTAACTAATAGAAAAACAGAAAGAGATAAATCCAATTTACTGACAAAAAATTCAAATAAATCCAAACTTTCAACTGCCCATTTTTCTGCTGTCATCGGGACTACTATATAATCACTACAAACTAAAGCATTGATTAAAGTAAAATCTAAACTGGGATTCGTATCAATTACTATATAGTCATAATCAATTTCTAATTGTTTCAATTGTTTTTTAAGTTTCATTTCTTTGAAAGGAATTGGTTCTATGTTAAACTGATGCAAGCTTAAGTAACTTGGTATTAAATCTAAATTCTCATCAATAACAAACCTTGCATTATTAATGCTCAAATTGGTCTTTAAAACTTCGTAAATATTTTTATCTATAAGACTTACATCCAATTTTGCAAGCTTACCAGAATAATAACTGGTAGTAGAAGCCTGGGTATCCATATCTATTAAAAGCACTTTATATTTTTGGGCAAGTAGTGTTGCAAATATAATTGAGCTCACACTTTTTCCAACACCACCTTTAATTGATGCTAAAGTTATTACTTTTGTCTTTTTTGTATCCATTTATTTATAAGGCTCCCATCTTTCGAATTTTTACCATAAAATTCATATATTTGTTTCTCTAACTTGGCAAGTTTTTCAATTAAAGATTTAGAATACTTTGTGTCCGATTTATCTTTTTTGAGTAAGTAAGATATTTCTTTTAAATAGCAAAACACACTTCCCTTTTTAAATCTAAATTCTATATAATAGGCTTTTGAAAATGTAGATGTTTTCATGACACCATTCTCCTCATACCTTGTTATAACATTCTTTATTGGTTTTCTATAACCATAAAAAATACCTAAGAATTTATCATCATTTCTTAAAGAAAACAGATGAAAAAATTCTATCCTTTCTTGATTAAATAATTCCCTAAATGAAATGAAAAATTTGTTCTTTTGATTTTTGTTAATGCCGAATACATATAAGTCCTTCATTATTTTTGTGTGATAAAAAGTTTTGTTGTTTTTATTCTCGATCTTAACAAAAATAGGTTTATCTCTTTTTTCTTTAATTTCTAACTTCTTCTTTTTAAGACGTTCTAATACACTATCCACCATTAATCCTTAACTGTAATTTCTCTCAAATTCCCCTGATTTTAAATAATCTTTATTATCGTTTAATATATCTAAAAGCTCATAGTAATAATGGTTATTAAATACCTTGCTATATGTTAATATATTTTGTTTATTTAAATAATCTTTTAGTATTGGTATTAATACTGATGTTTTTATTTTATGTTTCAATTGATCAAGAAGTATACTAAACACGTTGTTTTTAATGTCTTTCCCATCTTCTTTTATGTTTGCTTTAATAAGTTCAGCTGAATTTTTAAGTTTGTCTAATATCTTTTTTAAGTCATTGTATTTTTCATTTTCTATTATAAAATGTGGTTTATGCCTATATTGATAGTATACATTTTGTATTTGTGTTTCTAACTGTTCACTGTTATATCCTTCATTTTCCAAGCTAATCTTTGTCTCCTTTAGTATTTTACTTAATTCTTGTTGTTTGTTTTTAAATTTGCCTATTCTTAACTTGGTATCTTTTTGTTTTTTATATATACTTTTCTCGATAAAATTTTCCGTCCTTTTGAGTACTTTAAGTACTTCAATTTTGGTATTTTTTTCTATTTTTAAGTTTAAAATAGAAAAGAAAGTATTTGATTTGAAGTTGCACTTTTTAGCATACTTCCCTATTTGTAATTTTTCTATAGTTTTTTTATTCTTATCTTCTTCTTTATTATTATAAGTATTATAATAACACTCCTCTTTTTCTACACTGCTATTTTTAGTGCAAGTCTTTTCAAAATATGCACTAACACGTTTTTGATGTCTCTTCTCTTTTTTTTCTCTAAAGTGTTTATTGATTATGCGGTAACATTCTTTTTTGGAGTATTTAAGCTTATAATGAATTTCAGTTCCCATGTTAACACCCAAATGTCTGTGATAGTTAATTGTGACTCCTAATACTTTTTCTAATTTGTAAAGATAATTTTGTATTGTTTTAATTTTAGTGGGTTTGTATCCATTTTTTTTCATATTATTATTGAAATAATAAAGTATGTCACTTTGAATATATTTTTTAAACTTTAAGTTCATGTAATTTAATGTAGATATTAAAACGATTAATTTGTGTTGATGTTTGTTGGTAGTTTTTTTTGTATCTTTCATTTGACACTCCTTAATTTAGGTATTATTGCAATTTATAATAACACAATTATTACTGGAAAGCAAACTTATTTTTAGCAAAAATATTTTTATTAAATTAACAAAAAATAAATAAGAGGAAAATAACGGTTGTGACGTTATATATCTTATAGTTCAAGGATATAAGACTGTTTTAGTGATATTGGCTCAGACCTACTTGAAATGTTGGGTGCTACTAATGCTGTTGGGATTGGAGTTGATAGTCTAGTAAAAGAGATGAAAGGTATTGTTGATGTAGTATTTAAAGAAAAGGGTAATTCTGGTGCTGATCCTAAAGATGGAGTATTGCAAGAGGTGTAGCTTTAATAGTTGCTAAGGGTGGTAAATTTGCTGCTAAGATTGAAGAGAAATCTGTTCATGCAGTTAATGGTGTTGCTGCTAGTGCTGTAAACAAAACATTAAGTACTCTAATAATAGCAATAAGAAATACTGTTGATAATGGGTTAAAGTCAATAAGTGAAGCGCTAGCAGCTGTTAAACAAGAAGATAAGTCTGTAGATTTTACTACACCTACAGATGTAACAGCTAGTGGACAGCAACAATAAATAATTATTAATATCACTAAATAAAGTCATTTGAGGAAAACTCTTCTTTCCATAAGAACCGTTTTCCTTTTAGCTATATCTTGTAATCATACTCAGGTCTAAATAGTATTGATAGCAATCCTTTAACAACAGATTGATTGTAAGACTACATTTGAGCTTTTTGATAAACTAAAGCAAAATAGACTAAACATTTATGTTATAGTTAGTGCCCTCTTAAATCACATTTTGTTAATATAAGGTTCCTATAACAGTTAAGATATTATATAATAATTACATAAGGAGACTTTCATGAGACTTGCTCAACCAGTTATTACTCAACAAATGGTTATAGCTGAACTTACTAGAGCTGGTATAAATAGAGATATTGCTATTGATTTATCTTACAGATATTATAAAAATGAGCTTACTTACAAGGATATTGAGTATTTAGAGACCACTTTTAACCTTAAGCTTGAAAAAGTTGAATCACTCTTACAAGCTGAGATTAAATCTGTCAAAACCGAACTTGATACCAAGATTGATACTAAATTCAATGACCTTGATAACAAGATTGACATTGTTAGGAATGAATTAAAATCTGATATTAGAGACCTTGATACCAAAATAGATAATGTCAGAAGTGAATTAAAGTCTGACATTAAAGACCTTGATACCAAAATTGATTCTGTTGAGAATAATCTTAACATCAAGATTGATACTAAATTCAATGAACTTGATAATAAAATTGATGTTAACAAAATGGAACTTAAGAGTACATTAAGACTTCATGGTTGGATGTTTGGTACCCTTATTACCCTTAATATAGGAATATTCTTAGCGTTAATGTCATTATTAGTAAAGTAAATTTATTTAATTAGTCCTTATTTAATTGATTTTTTGTTAGAGACAATTAATATCTGTTAATTTTCTCATTGTATTTAGTCTCTACAAGGTTATATTATCTATTTTTTAGCTTTTTTATTTTGTTCAGAGCTTGTTAACTATCTTGCTTCTTGCCCCCCTGAGTAAAAAAAGAGGCACGTGATAATGAAAAGAATTACTTTATGTGCGTTATTTTTGACTTTATTTTTACTTCTTAGCTGTGGCAGTGGTACTACTAGTGCTGAGGATCCTAAAACCACTTTCTTAAATTCATTAGTTAATATAGGTCATGGGTTTTACGAGATTTTTGGTATTTTTGGTAATGCAATAGGAGACGCTTTGGGACTTACAGCAGTTAAATCTGGTGACAAGAGAAGTAAAGTTGGTGAACACTTTAAGACTATAGGAAATGGACTTACAACTACTAAGAATAAGCTAAAAGAGTTATCAGATGAAATATCTGGAACAAAGAATGCTAATAGCAGCACAATTGATACTGTTAAGGGTGCAATTAGCAGTGCTAGTGATGTCTTTGAGCAACTAATTGAAGCTCTAACTACACTTGCTAGTGTAACTAATGATAGTGCTGAGATTGGTGATACTTCTAATAATGCTGCTGCAGTTGCTGCTGATGAAAATAGTGTAAAAACTATAATTGAGAATGTAAAAACAATTATTGATGTAGCAGATAAGTCTGATGTAAAGATAGAAAAGGGCAGTGAAGGTAATGCAGTAAATGCTGCTGCTAATACTGACGCACCTGCTGTACTGACACATAATGCTGCTGCTGGTGCTAATGCTGGGCCTAAGCTAGCAGCTGAGGTATCTAAAGCGGATCCATGGGCTATGATTGATAAAATAAAAGATTCTACAGTTAATACTGGTGTTCTTACTGCTGCTACCAATTATGGTGCTGGGGAATTGGCAACTGGTGGTGTTGTTGCTAATGGTGCTGGAGCTAAAACAAATGCTGACTTAGCAGCTGCTGTTGCTCTTAAAGCTATGACTAAGACTGGTAAATTTAGTGCTGCTGCTAATGAAGATGGTGCAGTTAAAGCAGCTGCTGTAAGTGCTGTAAATAAAGTATTAGGAATACTCGATATAATAATTAAGAAAACAGTAGCAAGCGAATTAGATAAAGTAGGAAAAGCTGTTAAGGGAATACAGTACTCTGAGACTACTACTGAATCAACTGAAGCTAGTTCTACTCAACATACTGCTACTAAATAAATTGTCTATTAAATAATCTAAATAAAGTCATTTGAGGAAAACTCTTCTCTTCATGAGATTCGTTTTCCTTTTATTTGTATTTTTGCCCCTTTTAGGTTAATAAGGAGGCACGTGATAATGAAAAGAATTACTTTATGTGCGTTATTGATGACTTTATTTTTACTTCTCAGTTGTGGCAGTGGGAGTACTAATGCTGAGGATTCTCAGAGTAGATTCTTAAAGTCTGTTATTGGTTTAGGTAATGACTTCTTAAATGTTTTCACTTCCCTTAGTGATATGGTTGGAGGGGTTTTAGGTTTTAATACTACTACTAAAAAGTCTGATGTTGGGAACTACTTTAAGAAAGTCCATGATACTCTTTCATCTACTAAGATAGCTCTTGAGAAAATTGTAGAAGACATGAAAACTGAGAATAATCCTAATGCAGAGGCTACTGATACCGCTGTAAAAGCTCTAATTACTAATACTCTAGATAAAATAATTGCTGGTGCTAAGACCTCTAGTGAGGCTATTGGCGCTGATACTAATGACCTGCTTGGTAATGTTGCTGCTCAGAATAACGGTGGTGCTTCTGGTACCGAAGTCGATAAATTAGTAAAGGGTATGAAATCAATTGTAGACTTGGTACTTAAAGAAGGTAAACATGATGCTGGTGGATAATAAAGCTGAGGATCTTAGCGCAAGGACAGCTAATGGTAATGGTGAAGCAGGTAAATTATTTGCTGCTAATGCAGGGGCTGCAGATGCTGCTAAAGCTGTTGTAGCTGTACCTGGTGCTGACATCCTAAAAGCTATTGCTAGTTCTAGTGATGCTGACAATGACAAAAATATTGAGGTAGCTGCAGATGCTGCAAGTATTGCTTCGGCTAAGTTTGAACAGGGTAAAACCCTTGATGCAGCACAAAAGGATGCAGTTATTGCTGCTGGTATTGCCTTAAGGGCAATGGCAAAGGATGGTAAGTTTGCTGCTAAGGCTGAAGAGAAATCTGTCAATGCAATCAATGGTGCAGCATCAAGTGCATTAAGTAAGACTTTAAGTATTTTAATAATAGCTATTAGAAATATTGTTGATAGTAGTTTAAAGTCAATTAGTGAAGCACTAGCTGCCGTTAAACAAGAAGATAAATCTGCAGATTCTACTACACCTGCAGAAGCAGCAATCGGTAGCCAGAAACAATAAAAAATTATTAATATCACTAAATAAAGTCATTTGAGGAAAACTTTTCTTTTCATGAGAATTGTTTTCCTTTTTTACTATCTGTAATAGTACTCAGGTCTAAATAGTATTGATAGCAATTCTTTAACAGCAGATTGATGGTAAGATTGCATTTAAGATTTTTGATAAACTAAAGCAAAATAGACTAAATACTTTATTTTATATTTAGGGACTCTCTTAAATCACATTTAATTAACATAAGGTTCCTATAAGAGTTAAAATATTATATAATAATTAAATAAGGAGTGTTTTATGGGACTTGCTCAACCAGTAGTTACTCAACAAATGGTTATAGCTGAACTTACTAGAGCTGGTATAAATAGAGATATTGCTATTGATCTCTCTTACAGATATTATAAAAATGAGCTTACTTACAAGGATATTGAGTATTTAGAGACTACTTTTAACCTTAAGCTTGAAAAGGTGGAAGCAACTTTACAAGCCGATATTAGAGACCTTGATAATAAAATTGACAACGTTAAAAATGAATTAAAATCTGATATTAGAGACCTTGATAACAAAATTGATTCTGTTGAGAATAATCTTAACATCAAGATTGATACTAAATTCAATGAACTTGATAATAAAATTGAGACAGTCAGAAGTGAATTAAAATCTGACATTAGAGACCTGAATAATAAAATAGATGCAGTTGAGAATAATCTTAATAATAAAATAGATGCAATTGAGAATAATCTTAATAATAAGATAGATACTAAATTCAATGAACTTGATACCAAGATTGATAACGTTAGAAATGAGGTTTCTCTTGTTAGAAAAGATATGGAAATTAATAGGGTGGAGCTTGATAGTAAACTTGATAAAACCGCATCTGAATTTAAGAGTACACTAAGACTTCATGGTTGGATGTTTGGAACTCTTATTACCCTTAATATAGGAATTTTTTTAACATTAATGACCATAGTCTATTCATTGTTGAATAAGTAAATTTAAGTTAAGTAAACCTTTTCTTTAATTGATTACATATCAATTATTTTTTTATCAAAATCATTTAATTATTCATTAATAACAATTAGCAATGTTTATTGTTGTATTATGCTCAATCTCTGTAAGATTATAGTGCCTATACTTTTAGTTTTTGTTTTTATCTTGCCTTCCCTTGAGGTAATAAGGAGGCACGTGATAATGAAAAGAATTACTTTATGTGCGTTATTAATAACTTTATTTTTACTTATATCTTGTAATAGTTCAGGGAATGCTACTAAAGATGGACACGCGGCTAAATCTGATGGTACTCTTATTGACTTATCTGCAATAAGCTCAAACATTACTGAGGCTGTTGCTTTTGCTAAGAGTGTTAAAGAGGTTCATACTTTAGTTAAATCCATTGATACACTAGCTAAAGCTATTGGTAAGAAAATTCAAAACGGAGATACTCTTGGTACTGATGCTAATCATAATGGTTCATTGGTTGCAGGAGCATATAGTGTGATAGAAGCTGTAGAGACTAAATTGACATCATTAGAGAAGAAAGTTGGGCTTTCTAGTGATTTGAAGGGTAAAGTTACTGCTGCTAAGAATGAAAGTACATCATTTTTGACCAAAATAAAAGGCCAAAATTCTGATCTTGGGAAAGAAGGTGTTACTGATGTTCATGCAAAAAGTTCTATAGATGTAACAGATAGTACAAAGGATAAAGGAGCTGAAGAACTCGGTAAGTTGAATACAGCTATTGATGCATTGTTAAAAGCTGCTGAGACTGCAGTAACAGCTGCTATTAAGGAGCTTACAAGTCCTACTAAACCTTCTAACACCTAAGAGATAAACATTTTAATTATTTATTATAAGATTACTTTTTAGTTAATGGTAATTATCTGATAAAATAAAGTCTATAAATAATAAGCTAGGAGTTTGCTTCTCTTAGCTTTTTTTTCTTTAATTCTATTCTCTCTTTACTTGCTTTACTACTTTACTTTTACTTCTTTAAGATTTCTTATGATTTCTTTTATCTTTTAGACTTATTTTTATTCATTGATTTTACCTTGGTTTCTTACTTTTGCTTACTTTTACTTCTTAGTTGTGGAAGTGGACAACAATCTTTTGATTCTGCCAAGGGTGGCGGGGCAGCTACAGGAGGGAGAACTTTAAGTTCAGTTCTAATGGATGTAGGTAGAAGTGCTGAGAATGCTTTTTATTCTTTTTTAGAATTACTCTCTGGTACATTAGGTTTAAGAGTAACTAAAGATACAAAGAAGAGTGATGTAGGAGATTATTTTAACAGCTTGGGTGCGAAAATTGGAGAAGCATCAAAAGAGTTAGAAGAGGTAGCAAAAAAATCAGAAATAGGTGTTGATAAAGGTGATTCATCTAAAAATTTAATTAAAGAAGCAGTTGATGCTGCTAAAGCTACTTTAATTACATTAAAAACACATTTAGAGTCTTTAGGAACAGTAGGTGATAGTCAAAAGGTAGGTGATGCAGCAAGTAATCAACAAGGAGTAGCAGCAGCTGATGTTGAATTAAAGAAAGCCTTTAAGGCACTTCAAGGAATAGTGGATACAGCTGGTAAAGAGGGTGTTGAAAGGCCAAGAGCAGGAGACATAGCGGTAAAAGTAGGTAATGGAACAGATAATAAGGATGGTGCTAAGATATTAGGTACTGATTTAGCAGCAACAGCAACAGATGCAGGTAAAGCAGCAGCAATACTATCAACAGTAAGTGGGGAGGAAATGCTAGCATCAATAGTTAAATCAGGAGAAAGTGATGTAGCGTTAACAGCTAATGCAACTGCACAGACAAGTGCCATTTCCTTTGCTAAAGGAGGTAATGCAGCTCACCTAGCAGGTGCAAATACTCCAAAAGCAGCAGCAGTAGCAGGAGGAATAGCACTACGCTCATTAGTTAAAGATGGTAAACTAGCAGCAGCTGCAGCGGATGCACAAGGAGGACAAGGAGAAGTACAAGCTGTAGGAGTAACTGCAGTAAATAAATTATTAGTAGCAGTAGAAGAGCTAATTAAAAAGACAGTGAAAAATGTTCTTGGGAAATCAAAAGAAAAAATAGATGAAGCAAGAGAGCCAAAATCAGCAAATCAGCAGTAAACTAGATAGTTAGATTAATTACTTAAAAATAAGATTAGAAGGCAAGCTTAGAGATAAATCTAAGATGCTTTCTATATTGTTGTAATTAAACTTAAGAAGTTAAATTGACTACTAAGTCTAAAATTTCTTTCTTAGATTCATTAGTTAAGATAGGATATGGGTTTTACGAGATTTTTGGCATCTTTGATAATGTTTTGGACTTACAGCAGTTAAATCTGATGACAAGAGAAGTAAAGTTTGTGAACACTTTGAAAAAATAAAAAAAGGTTTGGAAGATACCAATGGGAAGTTAAAAGGGCTGTCAGGTGAAATATCTAATGCAAAGAATTCTAATAGCAACACAATTGAGGCTGTTAAGAGTGCAATTGGCAGTGCTGGTGATTTCTTTGAGCAACTAATTAACTCTGTAAACAAATATCCGGTGTAACTAATTATAGTGCTGTTATTGGTGATAATGCTGATAAACTTCCTGGTGCTGCTGAAAAGGCTGGGGTTGATGCTATTATTTCAGGAGTTCAAACAATTATTAAAGCAGCAGAGAAATCTGGAGTAAAGATTGAAGCTGGAGCTGCTGGTGCTAAAAATAATGCTGACCTAGTAGCAGTTGTTGCTCTTAAAGCTATGATTAAGAGTGGTAAATTTGCTGGTTCTAGTGATAATGCTCATGCTGTTGCTAAAAAAGCAGTAGAGGGAGCAGCTATAAGTGCAGTAACTTACTCTAACTATAGTAATAAGAAACACTATTGACAGAGGATTTAAGGCTGTTAAAGAAGTTATGAAATTTAATTCTACTGATACTCCTGTAACTATTGATAAGCAAACCTCTGAAACTAAGCAGAACTAATAGTCAAGACTAAAGAGTATTTAATAACAATATACAATATACATAACTAAATAAAGTCATTTGAGGAAAACTCTTCTCTTCATAAGAATTGTTTTCCTTTTAGCTATATCTTGTAATAATTCAGGTCTAAAGCTTAGTGATAGCAATCCTTTAACAACAGATTGTAAGACCACATTTGAGATTTTTGATAAGATAAAAAAAAATAGACTAAACATTTATGTTTATAGTTAGGGACTCTCTTAAATTACATTTTACTGATATAAGGTTCCTATAACACTTAAAATATTATATACTAATTACATAAGGAGATTTTATGCAAGATTCATCACTACATTCTGTTGAGAGTACACAAATTTTTAATGGGCATATTACAGAGGAGATTATATATCAAGAATTTGTAAAAATGGGTATGCAAGATTTTATTGCAAATGATCTCTCTAAAAGATATTACCGTAATGAACTGACTTACAGGGATATTGAGTATTTAGAGAGTAATTTTAACTTAAAACTTGAAATGTTAGAACGTAGTTTAAAATCTGAGATTATTTCTGTTAAAACTGAGCTTGATAACAAAATTGACATTATTAGGAATGAGTTAAAATCTGACATTAAAGATCTGGATAACAAGATTGATATTGTTGAAAGTAACTTAAATGTGAAGATTGATACTAAATTTAATGAACTTGATACTAAGATCGATGTTAACAAAATGGAACTTAAAAGCACATTAAGACTTCATGGTTGGATGTTTGGAACAATTATTACCCTTAATATAGGAATATTTTTAACATTAATATCCATAGTCTATTCATTGTTAAATAGATAAATTTAAATTAAGTAAACCTTTTCTTTAATTGATTACATATCAATTATTTTTATTACCAAAACTAATCAATTTTATTGATAACAATAGAAATTTGTTAATTGTTATATCATGCTCAATATCTTTAAGATTATAGTGCCTATGTTCTTAGTTTTTGTTTTTATCTTATCAAATGTTGTTAGTCATCTTTCTCCCTTGAAGTAATAAGGAGGCACGTGATAATGAAAAGAATTACTTTATGTGCGTTATTTTTGACTTTATTTTTACTTAGCTCTTGTAATACTTCAGGGAATGCTACTAAAGATGGGCAGGCTGCTAAATCTGATGGTACTGTTATTGACCTAGTTACAATAACTAATAACATCAAAGACTCTGTTGCTTTTGCTAAGAGTGTTAAAGAAATTCATACTTTAGTTAAGTCCATTGACGAACTTGCTAAAGCTATTGGGAAAAAAATTAAAAATGATGATACTCTTGATACTATGGATGGTAAGAATGGATCATTGCTTGCAGGGGCATTTCAGATAATATCAACTGTAAAGTCTAAATTAGGAACATTAGCAAAAACAAATGAACTTTCTGATGAATTGAAGCAAAAAGTTAATGCTGCAACGGCTGCAAATACATCACTTTTAAATAAGCTGAAAGAGAAGAATGCTGATCTGGGTAAAGAAGGTGCTAGTGATGCTGATGCTAAAGCAGCCATACTTGTAAGTAATGGTACTAAAGATAAAGGAGTTGATGAACTTATTAAGCTCAATACAGCAATTGATGCGTTGTTAACGGCTGCTGATGCTGCAGTAACGTCTGCAATTAAGGAGCTTACAACACCCGCTAAACCTTCTAACTAAAGATAAATTATTATTATAAGATTAGTTTTTAATCAATCGTTATTTTCTTATAAAATAAAGTCTATAAATAATAAGCTAAGAGTTTGCTTCTCTTAGCTTTTTTTTCTTCTTTAATTCTCCCTTTACTTGCTTTACTATTTTACTTTTACTTCTTAGCTGTGGCAGTGGGATTACTAAGATGGAAGATCCTAAAACCACGTTTTTAAATTCATTAGTTAAGATAGGTTATGGGTTTTACGAGATTTTTGGTATTTTTGGTAATGCTATTGGTGATGCTTTGGGACTTACAGCAGTTAAATCGGGTGACAAGAAAAGTAAAGTTGGTGGACACTTTGAGAAAGTAAAAAAAGGTTTAGGTGATACTAAGTAGAAGTTAAAAGAGATATCAGATAAAATATCTGAAGCAAAAAATGCTAATGTCAGCACAATTGAAGCTGTGAAAAGTGCGATTAAAGATGCTAGTAATGTCTTTGAACAACTAATTTCTGCTTTAACTAAACTTGCTGGGGGTAACTAATGATGGGAACCCAATTGGTGATGCTAATGTAGGAGCTGCTCCTGCTGCAGCTGATAAGGATGGAGTTAATACTATAATTAAAAGTGTAAATTCAATTATTGATGTAGCAAAGAAATCTGGAGTAGAGATTGAAACTGGAGATGCTGGTGGTCAAGTAGAAAATGCTAATGGACTTAAAGTAGTGGTTCACAATGCTGCTGCTGATGCTAATACGGGTTCTAAACTTGCTGAAGAGGTAGCTAAGGCAGATTCATGGGCTATGATTGATAAGATTAAAAATGCTAAAACCGATGGAAATGCTGTTGATGCTGCTGGTGCAGAATCTGGTCCACTTGCTCTTGGTGGTAATACTCAGAATGATAATGGAACTGCAAAAACCAATGCTGACCTAGCAGCTGCTGTTGCTCTTAAGGCTATGACTAAGGGTGGTAAATTTGGTGCTAATGCAGCAGATGCAGAAATAGTTAAATCAGCTGCTGTAAGTGCTGTAAATAAGGTTTTAGGAATACTTGATTTTATAATTAGGAAAACAGTATCAAGCAATCTAAATAAGATAAAAGAAGCTGTTAAGGGAATACAATATTCTGAAACTACTATTGAATCAACTGAAGCTGGTGCTGCTCAACCTACTGCTACTAAATAAATTATCTAATTAAATAATCTAAATAAAGTCATTTAAGGAAAACTATTTCTCTCTTTATGAGATTTGTTTTCCTTTTATTTGTATTTTTGTCCCCTTGAGGTAATAAGGAGGCACGTGATAATGAAAAGAATTACTTTATGTGCGTTATTAATGACTTTATTTTTACTTCTTAGTTGTGGCAGTGGCAGTGGCAGTGGCAGTGGCAGTGGCAGTGGCAGTGCTAGTGCTAGTGCTGAGGATCCTAAAACCACTTTCTTAGATTCATTAGTTAAGATAGGTCATGGATTTCAAGAGGTTTTTGGCATCTTTGGGAATGCTATTGGAGACGCTTTGGGACTTACAGCAGTTAAATCGGGTGATAAGAAAAGTAAAGTTGGTGAACACTTTAAGACTATAGGTGATGGGCTTTCAACTACTAAGGAGAAGTTAAAAGCGCTATCAGATAAAATATCTGAAGCAAAGAATGCTAATATCAGTACAATTGATGCTGTTAAGAGTGCAATTAGCAGTGCTAGTGATGTGTTTGAACGACTAATTAGCTCTGTAACCAAATTATCGGGGATAACTAATGATGGTGCTGACATTGGTGATAATGCTAATGCTGTTCCTGGTGCTGATGAAAAGGCTGGGGTTGAAGCTATTATTGCAGGAGTTAGAGATATTATTGGAGCAGCTGATAAGTCTGGTGTAAAAATTGAATCTGGAAATTCTGGTGGTCCAATAGCTACTGCAGCTAATACTACTGATGCTCTTGCTGTTCTTGGAGGTAATACTGCCAATGCTTCTGCTGGAGCTGGTGATAAGCTAGCATCTGAAGTAGCTAAAGCTGATCCGTGGGCTATTATTGATAAGATTAAAAATGCTAAGGCTACTGATGGTATTCAACTTGATGCTGGTGAGAAAGATGCTGGTATATTAGCCGCTTCTAATAATAATGCTTCTGCTAATGCTGGTGCTAAAAGTAATGCTGACCTAGTAGCTGCTGTTGCTCTCAAAGCTATTACTAAGGGTGGTAAATTTAGTGCTAATGCTGCAGATACTGATGCAGTTAAAGCTGCTGCATTATCTGCTGTAAATAAAGTATTAGGAATACTCGACTTGATAATTAGGAAAACAGTTGCAAGCGAACTAGATAAGATAAGAAAAGCTGTTAAGGGAATACAGTACTTTGAGACTACTACTGAATCAACTGAAACTAGTGCTATTCAACCTACTGTTGTTAAATAAATTATCTATTTAAATAATCTAAATAAAGTCATTTGAGGAAAACTCTTCTCTCTTTATGAGAACCGTTTTCCTTTTATCTATGTCTTACCCTCTTTAGTAATAAGGAGGCACGTGATAATGAAAAGAATTACTTTATGTGCGTTATTGATAACTTTATTTTTATTTCTTAGCTGTGGCAGTGGACATCAGTCTGCTATGGGTGGCGGGGCTGCTACAGGAGGGAGCAGTTTAAGTTCTGTTCTCATGGATATAGGTAGAAGTGCTGAGAATGCTTTTTATTCTTTTTTAGAGTTACTCTCTGATACATTAGGTTTTACTGCTAAATCAACTACAAAGAAAAATGATGTAGGAAGCTATTTTAACGGCTTGGGTGAAAAGCTTGGAGTAGCGTCAGAAGAGTTAGAACAAGTGGCAGTTAAAGCAACAGCAGGTGTTGATACAAGCGATGCATCTAAAGATCCTATTAGAGTCGCTATTGAGACAGCTAAGGCTACTTTAATCACATTAAAGACTCATTTAGAGTCCTTAAAAGATATAGGTGATGGTAATATAGTAGGTCATGCACATAATGCTCAAGGTGCGGGGACAAAAGCAGATGATGCTGAATCAAATAAATTCCTTAAGGCTTTGCAGGAGATAGTAAAAGTTGCAACAGATGTAGGTGTTACAGCCTTAAAAGCAGGAGCTACAACATTACAAGCAAATGGAGGCGAAGATAATAAAGATGGGGCTAAGATATTGGCTACAAGTGCTGGTAATCCAGCAGCAGCAGATGTAGCTAAAGCAGCAGCAATACTAGCAACAGTCAGTGGGGAGGAAATATTAGCTTCAATAGTTGCATCACAAGAAGGAGATGTTAAAGCAGTAACAGCAGCTGCAACTGCAAATACAACCTCATTGGAATTTGCTAAAGGAGGTACTGCAGATAATTTAGCAAAAGATACAGCTAAAGCAGCAGCGGTAGCAGGAGGAATAGCATTACGTTCTTTAGTTAAAACAGGTAAATTAGCAGCAGGTGCTGCTGATAATGCTACAGGGGGAGAAAAAGAAGTACAAGGCGTAGGAATAACCGCAGTAAATAAGTTATTAGTAGCAGTAGAGGATATAATTAAAAAGACAGTAAAGAATGTTCTTGAGAAAGCAAAAGGAGAAATAGATAAAGCAAGAGCACCAAAAACAGCAGCTCATCAGTAAAATAGATAGTTAGATTAATTACTTAAAATTAAGATTAGAAGGCAAGCTTATCTCTAAGTCTGCCTTCTTTTTTTCGTTGTAATAGAGCTTATGAAGTTAAATTAGATGCTGAATCTAAAACCACTTTCTTAAATTCATTAGTTAAGATAGGTCAAGGATTTCAAGAGGTTTTTGGTTTTTTTGGTAATGCTATTGGTGATGCTTTGGGACTTACAGCTGTTAAATCGGGTGATAAGAGAAGTAAAGTTGGTGAACACTTTGAGAAGATAAAAAAAGGTTTAGGAGATACTAATAATAAGTTAAAAGCGCTATCAGGTGAAATATCTAATGCAAAGAATGCTAATAGTAGCACAATTGAATCTGTTAAGAGTGCAATTAACAGTTCTAGTGATGCTTTTGATAAATTAATCGATTCCTTAACCAATTTGGCTGGTGTAACTAATGATGGTAACCCAATTGGTGATTCTAGTGCTGGTAATGCTGTTGCTGCCGATAAAGATAGCGTTGAAACTGTTATTAAAGAAGTTAGGAATATAATTGGAACTGCCGAAAAGTCTGGAGTAAAGATCGAATCTGGAGATGCTGGTGGTGAAGTGGCTAAAGGTGCTGCTACTGCACCTGCTATTATTAATGCTACTGGAGCAGCTGGACAGGGAGCTGGTCCTAAACTTGCTGAAGAAGTTGCTAAGGCTGATCCATGGGCTATTATTAATAAGATTAAAAATGCTACAATTAATACTGCTCAACTTAATGGGGATAATAATGATGCAGGAGTTTTAGCTACTGGTGCTAATGTGGGTGATGCTAATGGTGCTAAAGCTGCTACTAATGCTGACCTAGCAGCTGCTGTTGCTCTTAAAGCTATGATTAAAGATGGTAAACTTAGTGCTAATGCTGCTGCTAATGATGCTGAAGCAGTTAAAGCTGCTGCTGTAACTGCTGTAAATAAGGTACTGGGAATACTTGACTTGATAATTAGGAAAACAGTAGTAAGCAATCTAGATAAGATAAGAGAAACTGTTAAGGGAATACAGTACTCTGAGATTACTACAGAAACAACCGAAGCTAGTACTACTACTCAACCCACAGCTGCTAAATAAATTATCTAATTAAATAATCTAAATAAAGTCATTTGAGGAAAACTCTTCTTTTCATAAGAACCGTTTTCCTTTTATTTGTATTTTTGCCCCTTTAGGTTAATAAGGAGGCACGTGATAATGAAAAGAATTACTTTATGTGCGTTATTAATGACTTTATTTTTACTTCTTAGTTGTGGCAGTGGTACTACTAGTGCTGAGGATCCTAAAACCACTTTCTTAAACTCTATTGCTAATTTAGGTAAAGGGTTCTTAGATGTTTTTACTTCTCTTTCTGATATGGTTACTGGGGCTTTTGGTATTAATGCTGAGACTAAGAAATCTGATATTGGTAAGTATTTTACTTCTATTGAAAAAACTATGACATCTGTTAAAAAGAAATTAAACATTGTAGTGGCAGAGAATGGTAATTATCCAAAGGTAAAGGAAGTTGTTGATAACTTTATCACTGACACATTAGATAAAATTGCAGAAGGGGCTAAGATTGCTGCTAGTGGTGCTACAACTGATACTGATATTGGTGGTGCTCCTAAAGAAGGTCAAAATGCTGCACCGGCTGATACTTCAAGTGTCAACGCTCTTGTTAAAGGTATTGGACAAATAGTTGAGATCGTGCTAAAAAAAGATGAGGGTAAAGCAGATGCTACTAAGACTGGTGACACAGAGAAAAAATCAATTGGTAAGTTGTTTGGTACTAAAGACGCTGATGGTGCAGAAGCACATGCTGCTGCAGCTAGTGCTTCTATTGGGGCTGTAACTGGTGCTGACATCTTGAAAGCTATTGCTAGATCTGGAGAGACTGCTGATAATAGTAAAAATATTGAAGAAGCAAAAGACGCTGCAAGTATTGCTTCAGCTAAGAAGGAAGATGATAAAAAAGAGATTAAAGAGGCAGCAAGGAAGGATGCTGTTATTGCTGCTGGTATTGCACTGAGGGCAATGGCTAAGGATGGTAAGTTTGCGGCTAATCAAAATGCTAAAGATGCTGATGCAGTCAATGGTGTTGCTGCTAATGCTGTTGGTAAAACTTTAAGTACTCTTATTATTGCTATTAGAAATACTGTTGATAGTGGGTTAAGGTCAATTAGTGATGCTCTTGCTACAGTTACACAAGAAGATAAGTCTGCAGAAATTACTACACCTGCAGACTCAACAGCTAGTGGACAATAATAAATTATTATCAATAAAATATACATAACTAAATAAAGTCATTTGAGGAAAACTATTTCTCTATTTATGAGAACCGTTTTCCTTTTTTACTATCTGTAATCATACTCAGGTCCTAAATCATAGTGATAGCAATCCTTTAACAACAGATTGATTGTAAGACTACATTTGAGTTTTTTTATAAGATAAAAAAATAGACTAAACATTTATGTTATGGTTAGGTACCCTCTTAAATTACATATTACTAACATACGGTTCCTATAATACTTAAGATATTATATAATAATTACATAAGGAGATTTTATGCAAGATTCATCGCTACATTCTGTTGAGAGTACACAAATTTTTAATGGGCATGTTACAGAGGAGATTATATATCAAGAATTTGTAAAGATGGGTATGCAAGATTTTATTGCGAATGATCTCTCTAAAAGATATTACCGTAATGAACTGACTTATAGGGATATTGAATATTTAGAGAGTAATTTTAATCTTAAGCTTGAGATGTTAGAGCGTAGTTTAAAATCTGAAGTTATTTTTGTGAAAACCGAACTTGATAACAAAATAGACTCTGTTGAGAATAACTTAAATGCGAAAATTGACACTAAATTTAATGAACTTGATAACAAGATTGATACTAAATTCAATGAACTTGATAATAAGATAGATAATGTTAGAAATGAGGTTTCTCTTGTTAGAAAAGATATGGAAATTAATAGGATGGAGCTTGATAATAAACTTGATAAAACCGCATCAGAATTTAAAAGTACATCAAGATTACATAATTGGATGTTTGGAACCCTTATTACTCTTAATATAGGAATATTTTTAGCATTAATGTCATTATTAGTAAAGTAAATTTATTTACCTACCCCCTTATTTAATTGATTTTCTGTCAATTATTTTTTTACAAAACACTAAATTGTAAAATACAATTTAACTTCATTAATCGTTGAATCACACACAGCCTCTGCGATGTTAAAGTACTTATTCTTTTAGCTTTTGTTTTGTGCTTATCAAAGCTTGTTATCCATCTTGCCCCTTTTTGAGGTAAAAAGGAGGCACGTGATAATGAAAAGAATTACTTTATGTGCGTTATTTTTGACTTTATTTTTGCTTATTTCTTGTAATACTTCAGGAAAGAATCTTACAGATGATGAAGTGGCTAAATCTGATGGCACTGTTATTGATTTAGCTAAAATAACTAAGAACATCAAAGACTCTGTTGCTTTTGCTAAGAGTGTTAAAGAAATTCATACTTTAGTTAAGTCCATTGATGAACTTGCTAAAGCTATTGACCAAAAAGTTGATAACGCAACTCATCAACTTGTGGATGGTGCTGGTGAAAAAAATCATAATGGATCTTTAATTGCGGGAGCATTTCAAGTAATATCAACCGTAAAAGTTGCATTAATAGCATTAGAAACAGAAGTTGGAATCCCTGATACACTTAAGAAAAAGCTTGGTGAAGCTAAGGCTAAAAGTAATGAATTTTTAAATAAGTTAGAGGAGTCAAAAGATCAGGCTGATGCAGCAAAAGCTATAGATATAATTAAGGGTGATGGCAGTAAAGGTGGTAATGAACTTAAGGCTCTCAACCAATTAGTTGGCGAGTTGTTAAAGACCGCTGAGGATGCAGTAGAATCTGCAATTAAGGAGCTTACAACTTCTGTTAAACCCTCTAACTAAAGATAAATTATTATTATAAGATTAGTTTTAATTAATGATAATTTTCTTATAAAATAAAGTCTATAAATAATAAGCTAAGAGTTTTCTTCTCTTAGCTTTTTTTGTTTCTTTTATTCTTCCTTTACTTCCTTTAGCATTGATTTTATCTTGTTTTATCATTTAGTGATAATTTATATTGCTTATTTTTACTTCTTAGCTGTGGCAGTGGACAACAATCTGTTGATGCTGCTAATGGTGGCGGGGCAGCTACAGGAGGGAGAACTTTAAGTTCAGTTCTAATGGATGTAGGACGAAGTGCTGAGAATGCTTTTTATTCATTTTTAGAATTACTCTCTGGTACATTAGGTTTAAGAGTAACTAAGGATACAACTAAGCAACAGGTAGGAAATTATTTTAACAGTCTAGGTGATAAGCTTGGACAAGCATCAGACGAATTAGAAGAGGTAGCAAAAAAATCAAAAACAGAGCTTGATAAAGGTGATCTAAACAAGGTAATTAAGGAAGCTGTTGATGAGGCTAAGACTACTTTAAACACATTGAAAACACATCTAGAGTCTTTAGGTCAAGTAGGCAATGAAGATGTAGTAGGTGAGGTACCAAGTGCTAACAAACAGGGAGCCTCAGTGAGTATAAATGAATTAAAAGCAGCATATAAAGCGTTAAAAGGAATAGTGGACACAGCAGATAAAGTAGGTGTTGGAGAGCTAAAAGAGGGTAATGTTCAAATGAATGCAGGAATAATAGGAGTAGATAATCCAGAACACGGAGCTAAGGTCTTAACAACAGGTGCTGCCGGAGCAGCTGTGGGAGATAAAGCAGCATTAATAGTAGCAGCAGTAAGTGGTGAGGAAATATTAGCATCAATAGTTAAGTCACAGGAAGGAGATGCGGATAAAACAATAGGAAATAATGCAGATGTCAACACAAGTGCATTAGAATTTGCAAAAGGAGGAAATAATTCAGCTCATTTGGCCCAAGGTGCAGTAAAGCCGAGTGCAGTGAGTGGAGGAATCGCATTACGTTCATTAGTTAAAGGTGGTAAATTAGCTTCACATAATGCAAATAATGACGAAAAAGCAGTACAAGCGGTAGGAGTTACTGCTGCAAATAAACTATTAGTAGCAGTAGAGGATATAATTAAGAAAACGGTAAGGAATGTTCTTGAGAAAGCAAAAACAAAAATAGATGAGGCAAGAGCTCCAAAAGAAGCAGCTCAGCAATAAAATAGATAATTAAATTATTAAGTAATTAGAGTAGAAGGCAATCTTAGAGATAACTTTAGGATGCCTTCTATATTATTTGTAATTAAACTTAAGAATTTAAATTGGCTGCTGAAAGTAAGAATACTTTCTTAGATTCATTAGTTAAGATAGGTCAAGGATTTCAAGAGATTTTTGGTATTTTTGGTAATACTATTGGGGATGCTTTGGGACTTACAGCAGTTAAATCAGGTGACAAGAAAAGTATAGTTGGTGAACACTTTAAGATTATAGGTGATGGACTTACAACTACTAAGAATAAGTTAAAAGAGTTATCAGGTGAAATATCTGGAGCAAAAAATGCTAATAGCAGCACAATTGAATTTGTTAAGAGTGTAATTAACAGTGCTAGTGATGTCTTTGAGCAACTAATTGCTGCTCTAACTAAACTTGCTGATACTGCTAAAGAGGCTGGTAATACTGATATTGGTGATACTGCTAATAATGCTACTGTAGTTGCTGCTGATAAACCTAGCGTTGAAGCTATTATTGCAGGGGTTAAAGATATTATTGGAGCAGCAGAGAAATCTGGAATAGAAATTAAATCTGGAAACGCTGGTAATGCAGTAAATGCTGATGCTAATACTGACGCACCTGCTGCGATTGCTGCCAATGCTGGTGCTGGTCAAGGAGCAATTGCAAAACTAGCAGCTGAAGTATCAAAAGCAGATCCGTGGGCAATTATTGATAAAATTAAGAATGCTAAAGCTGATAATGCTCAACTTAATGCTGCTACCAATTATGGTGCTGGGGAATTGGCAACTGGTACTCCTAATCAAGCTAATGGTTCTAAAGCAGCTACTAATGCTGACCTAGCATCTGCTGTTGTTCTTAAAGCTATAACTAAGGCTGGCAAATTTAGTGCTGCTGCTAATGAAGATGGAGCAGTTAAAGCTGCTGCTGTAACTGCTGTAAATAAGGTATTAGGAATACTTGACTTGATAATTAGGAAAACAGTATTAAGCAATCTAGATAAGATAAGAGAAGCTGTTAAGGGAATACAGTACTCTGAGATTACTACTGAATCCACTGAAACTAGTTCGATTCAACCTACTGTTGCTAAATAAATTATCTATTAAATAATCTAAATAAAGTCATTTGAGGAAAACTATTTCTCTATTCATGAGATTCGTTTTCCTTTTATCTATATATAAAACCTCCCTTAGTAAAAAATGAGGCACGTGATAATGAAAAGAATTACTTTATGTGCGTTATTTTTGACTTTATTTTTGCTTATTTCTTGTAATACTTCAGGAAAGAATCTTACAGATGATGAAGTGGCTAAATCTGATGGCACTGTTATTGATTTAGCTAAAATAACTAAGAACATCAAAGACTCTGTTGCTTTTGCTAAGAGTGTTAAAGAAATAGAAACCTTAGTTAAATCCATTGATGAACTTGCTAATGCTATTGGGAAAAAAATTAAAGACTCTGATACTGAACTTGCTGATAATAAAGACAAAAACACTTCATTGATAGCAGGAGCATTTAATATTGTGTTACATGTGAAGATTAAATTGACACAATTGGAGAAAAAGGAAGGAATCTCTGATGAGCTGAAAACAAAAGTTACTGCAGTTAAGACCGCAAGTACTGATTTATTAAATAAATTTAAAGACAAAATGCTGATCTTGGTAAGGCAGATGGTGCTGCTACTGATGCTCATGCAAAAGAAGCTATAGATAGAACCGATGCTTCTGCTACTGACCTTAAAAAATTAAATACAGCAATTGATGAGTTGTTAAAAGCCGCTAATGATGCAGTAACATCTGCAATTAATGAGCTTACAACTTCTGTTAAACCCTCTAACTAAAGATAAATTATTATTATAAGATTAGTTTTTAATCAATCGTTATTTTCTTATAAAATAAAGTCTATAAATAATAAGCTAAGAGTTTGCTTCTCTTAGCTTTTTTTGTTTCTTTAATTCTTTCTTTATTTGCTTTATTACTTTATTTTTACTTCTTAGCTGTAGTAGTGGGAGTACTAGTGCTGGGGATACTCAGAGTAGATTCTTAAAATCGGTTATTAGTTTAGGTAATGACTTTTTAAATGTTTTTACTTCCCTTTCTGATATGGTTGGAGGGGTTTTAGGTTTTAATACTACTACTAAAAAATCTGATGTTGGGAACTATTTTAAGACTATAGAAAAAAGCTTAACAACAACTAAGACATCCCTTGAGAAAATTATTGCTGATATGAAGACTGAGAATAATCCTAATGCTGCTACAGCTGAGACCGCTGTACAATCTCTAATTACTAATACTCTTGATAAAATAATTGAGGGTGCTAAGACCGCTAGTGAGGCCATTGGTACTACAGGTGATGAGCTGCTTGGTAATATTTCTGATAAGGGTGCTGGTGATAATACTTCTCATGGTGCTGGTGCGAGGTCTGATAGTGTTGAAAATTTAATTAGGGGAGTCAAATCAATTGTAAACGTGGTACTGGGAGATAAAGGAAATCCTGATGCTGGTACTGATAAAAAAGCTGAAGATGGCGGGCAAAGGTCTGAGGGCAATGCGGGTGATGGTTAAGCAACTAAATTATTTGTTGGTGCTGGTAATGCTGGGGATGCCGGTCAAACTAAGAAATCAGTAGCTGATGCCTCTAAGGCTGTTGGAGCAGTAACTGGTGCTGACATCTTGAAAGCCATGGTTAAGGATAATGTTGCTGCTGCTAAATTAGCTAAAAATAATGTTGCAGCTGTTAACGCTACTGGTAGACCTAAAGATGCAATCATTGCAGGAGGTATAGTACTGCGGGCAATGGCTAAGGATGGTAAATTTGCTAATGCTAGTGCTGATGATCAAGGGGCAGTTGCTTCTGAAATTAAAGGAACAGCATCAAGTGCAGTAACTAAAGCATTGGGTACTCTAACTATAGCAATAAGAAATACTATTGACAGGGGGCTTAAGACTGTTAAAGATGCTATGAAATTTAATCCTGATTCTACTACACCTGCAGACTCAACAGCTAGTGGACAATAATAAATAATTAATAACAAATACATAACTAAATAAAGTCATTTGAGGAAAACTTTTATCTCTTCATGAGATTCGTTTTCCTTTTAGTTATATCTTGCCTTCCTGAGGTAAAAAGGAGGCACGTGATAATGAAAAGAATTACTTTATGTGCGTTATTAATGACTTTATTTTTACTTCTTAGTTGTGGCAGTGGTAGTGCTAGTGCTGAGGATCCTAAAACCACATTCTTAAACTCTATTGCTAATTTAGGTAAAGGGTTCTTAGATATTTTTACTTCTCTTTCTGATATGATTACTGGGGCTTTGGGTATTAAGGCTGATACTAAAAAGAGCGATATAGGGAAATACTTTTCTGATATTGAAAAAACTATGACATCTGTTAAAGAGAAGTTACAAGATGAAGTTGAAAAAAATGGGAATTACGTAAAGCTTAAATCGGTTGTTGAGCACTTTATCACTAACACATTAGACAAGATCGCTGAAGGGGCTAGAGAAGCTGCTAAAGGGGCTGAAGGTAATGACCCAATTGCTAATGTTGCTGATCAAAATGCAGGTGCTGCTGGTGAAGAAGCTTCGGTTAAGTCTCTTAGTGAAGGAATTGGAAAGATTATAGGTGTAGTGCTTAGAGACAAAGGTAATCCTGAGGCTGGGACTGATAAAAAATCCGATGGTCTTACCGTAAGAACCGCTGCTGCTGGAGATGGTGAAGCAGGTAAATTATTTGCTGCTAATGCTGGCACTGCTGAGAATGCAAAGAAATCAGCGGCTGATGTAGCTAAGGCTGTTGGGGCTGTAACTGGTGCTGACATCTTACAAGCTATGATTAAGAATGATGGTGTTGCTGCTAAGTTAGCTAAGGGTAATGATGGTAATGCTGGAGCTGCTCCTAAAGATGGAACTATAGCAGGTGCTGTAGCTTTAAGGTCTGTGGCTAAGGGTGGTAAATTTGCTGGTCCTAGTGATAATGCTAATGCTGATGCGAAGAAAACAGTAGAGGATGCGGCTTTAAGCGCAGTAACTAAGGCATTGGGTACTTTAACTATAGCAATAAGAAATACTGTTGATAGTGGTTTAAAGACAATTAGTGAAGCACTAGCAGCAGTTAAACAAGAAGATAAATCTGTAGATTCTACTACACCTGTAGAAGCAGCAACTGGTGGACAGCAACAGTAAAGAATTAATAACAAATACATAACTAAATAAAGTCATTTGAGGAAAACTTTTCTCTCTTCATGAGATTCGTTTTCCTTTTAGTTGTATCTTGCCTTCCTGAGGTAAAAATGAAGCACGTAATAATGAAAAGAATTACTTTGTGTGCGTTATTAATGACTTTATTTTTACTTATTTCTTGTAATACTTCAGGGTCTGCTACTAAAGATGGGCAGGCTGCTAAATCTGATGGCACTCTTATTGATTTAAAATCAGCAAGTTCGAAAATAAAATCAGCGAATGATCTTGCAGTAAGTATTAAGGAAATAGAGGGATTAGTTAAGTCCATTGATGAGCTTGCTAAGGGTATTGGAAAGAAGGTTAAAAATACTGGAGAACTTGAAGATAATGCAACACATAAGGATAAGAATAGTGCGGTAGTTGCAGGAGCATATAGTATAATGTTACATATAAGCACTAAATTGACAGCATTGAAGTCAAAATTTGATTATGATGAACTGAAGGCCAAAATTGGTGCTGCTGAAAATTTAAGTACAGCATTTTTAGAAAAAGTAAAAAGGACAATGATCTTTGTAAAGATGACGCTACTGCAGAGCATACACAACAAACCATACTTAAAAATCATGGAACTAAAACTAAAGGAGCACAAGAGATTGATGATTTAAACACAGCAATTACTGATTTATCAAAGGCCGCTAAAGAGATTGTAGAATCTGCAATTAATGAGCTTACAAGTCCTGTTAAATCCTCTAACTAAAGATATATTATTATTATAAGATTAGTTTTTAATTAATAGTAATTTTCTTATAAAATAAAGTCTATAAATAATAAGCTAAGAGTTTGCTTCTCTTAGCTTTTTTTTGTTATTTTATTTCTTTCTTTATTTCCTTTACTACTTTGTTATACTTCTTATGATACCTTTGATTACTTTTGTCTTTTAGACTTATATTTATATCTTGTTTTTATCTTGTTTTATCATTTAATGATAATTTAGATTGCTTATTTTTACTTCTTAGTTGTGGCAGTGGTACTACTAAGATGGAGGATCCTAAAGCCACATTTTTAACTTCTATTGCTAATTTGGGTAAAGGGTTCTTAGATGTTTTTACTTCCCTTTCTGATATGATTACTGGAGCTTTGGGTATTAAGGCTGAGACTAAGAAATCTGATATTGGTAAGTATTTTACTTCTATTGAAAAAACTATGACATCTGTTAAAAAGAAATTAAACATTGTAGTGGCAGAGAATGGTAACTATCCAAAATTAAAAGAAGTTGTTGATACTTTTATTACAGGCACATTAGACAAGATCGCTGAAGGAGCTAAGACAGCTGCTACTGGGGCTGCAGGTAATGCTATTAGTGAGGTTGTCAAATCTAATGCTGCTGGTGATGGTCCTGATGCAGAAAGTGTAAAGAACCTTGTTAAAGGGATTAAACAAATTGTTGATTTGGTAATAAAAGAAGGTAATGGACAAGCAGATAAAACTACCCCAGCTGATGATGATAAAAAGAATATTGGTAAGTTATTTGGAGCTGAAACTGCCGATGATAAGGGTGCTGAAGAGAAACATGTAGCGGCTGCTAGTGCATCAATAGGGGCGGTAACTGGGGCTGACATATTACAAGCTATTGCTGCTGCTAATGCTGATGCTACGAAGGGTGGTAAAGTTAAGGAAGTGAAAGATGCAGCAGGTTTGGCTTTAGCTAAGGGTACTTCTACTGCTAATGATGATCAACTTACTACTGCAGAATCCAAAAAAGATGCAGTGATTGCAGCAGGAATAGCATTAAGAGCTATGGCTAAAGATGGTAAATTTATTGTTAAGGATACTGCTGAAAAGAAGACTGAAGCTGAGTCTGCTAAAGGAGTTGCTGCTAGTGCTGTAGGCAAAGCATTAAGTACTCTTATTATTGCTATTAGGAATACTGTTGATACTGGTTTAAAGTCAATTAGTGATGCTCTAGCAGCTGTTAAACAAGGAGATAAGTCTGCAGATTTTACTACACCTGCAGAAGCAGCAACTACTGGACAACAACAATAAAGGATTAATAACAATATACATAACTAAATAAAGTCATTTGAGGAAAACTTTTATCTTTGTGAGAATTGTTTTCCTTTTGTTTGTATTTTTGCCCTTGTGATGTAATAAGGAGGCACGTGATAATGAAAAGAATTACTTTATGTGCGTTATTTTTGACTTTATTTTTACTTCTCAGTTGTGGTAGTGGCAGTACTAGTGCTGAGGATCCTAAAATCACATTCTTAAACTCTATTGCTAATTTGGGTAAAGGGTTCTTAGATGTTTTTACTTCTCTTTCTGATATGGTTACTGGGGCTTTTGGCATTAATGCTGAGACTAAGAAATCTGACATTGGTAACTATTTCACTTCTATTGAAACAACTATGACATCTGTTAAAAAGAAGTTACAAGATCAAGTTGCTAAGAATGGGAATTACTCAAAACTTAAAACAGTTGTTGATACCTTTATCACTAACACATTAGACAAGATCGCAGCAGGAGCAAAGGAAGCTGCTAAAGGGGCTACTGGTGATGTTATTGGTAATGCTACTGCAACTGGACATGGGGCTACTCCTGCTAGTAAGGATTCAGTTGTTTCTCTTGTTAAAGGGATTAAGACTATTGTTGAAGTGGTTCTAAAAAAGGATGAGGGGGATGCAGGAGCTAATAAAACAGGGGATGATAAAAAGGACGTTGGTAATCTTTTTATTAATGATGCTGGTAAAGATGGTTCAAAAGAAGAAAATATTGCAAAGGCATCAGCTAGCATTGGAGCTGTAACTGGTGCTGATATTTTACAAGCTATTGCTAACTCTAAAGAAGATCCTCAAGTTGATAATGCTAATGGAATTGAAAAAGCCAAAGATGCAGCTGAGATCGCTATTGTTCCTGCTGTTAACAAGACGGAAATTAAAGAAGATTCAGCAAAGAAAGACGCTGTTATTGCTGCAGGTATTGCACTGAGAGCTATGGCTAAGGATGGTAAATTTGCTGCTAAGAATGAAGAGAAATCTGCCAATGCAGTCAATGGAATAGCAGCTAATGCTGTTGGTAAGACTTTAAGGACTCTAATAATAGCAATAAGAAATACTGTTGATAGTGGTTTAAAGACAATTAGTGATGCTCTTGCTACAGTTACACAAGAAGATAAATCTTTAGATTCTACTACACCTGCAGACTCAGCAACCGGTAGCCAGCAATAATAAATAATTATTAAAATATACATAACTAAATAAAGTCATTTGAGGAAAACTTTTATCTTTGTGAGAATTGTTTTCCTTTTGTTTGTATTTTTGCCCTTGTGATGTAATAAGGAGGCACGTGATAATGAAAAGAATTACTTTATGTGCGTTATTAATGACTTTATTTTTACTCTTATCTTGTAATAATTCAGGAAAAAATCTTAAAGATGATGAAGTGGCTAAATCTGATGGTTCTGTTATTGACCTAGCTAAAATAACTAAGAACATTACAGATTCTGTTGCTTTTGCTAAAGATGTTAAAGAAGTTCATTCTTTAGTTAAGTCTATTGATGACCTTGCTAAAGCTATTGGAGCGAAAATTAAAGATTCTTATGAGCTTGATACTACCAATTCTGGTCATAATGGAGCGTTACTTGCTGGGGTGTTTCAAGTAATATTGACTGTAGAAACCAAGTTGAAATCATTAAAGCAGTCAGCTAAACTCCCTGAGTCACTTAAGGCAAAGGTTACTGCTGCTGAGCAATCAAGTAAAAAATTCTTAGACAAATTGAAAGGTGAGAATGCAGCTCTTGGTAAAGAAGATGCTTCTGATGCTGATGCAAAAAAAGCTATAGATAAAAATGATAATACTGGAGGTAAAGGTAAGGAAGAGCTCGGTGAACTAAACACAGCAATTGATGCATTGTTAACAGCTGCAGACGCTGCAGTAACAGCTTCAATTAATGAGCTTACAACTTCTTCTAAACCCGCTAACACCTAAGGGATAAACAAGTTAATTAACTATTATAATGATTACTTTTTAATCAATCGTTATTTTCTTATAAAATAAAGTCTATAAATAATAAGCTAGGAGTTTGCTTCTCTTAGCTTTTTTTGTTCCTTTATTCTCTATTTACTTCTTTTACTTCTTTATTATACTTCTTAGTTGTGGCAGTGGTACTACTAGTGCTGAGGATCCTAAAACCACATTCTTAAACTCTATTGCTAATTTAGGTAAAGGGTTCTTAGATGTTTTTACTTCTCTTTCTGATATGATTACTGGGGCTTTTGGTATTAAGGCTGAGACTAAGAAATCTGATATTGGTAACTATTTCACTTCTATTGAAAAAGCTATGAACACAGTTAAAGAGAAATTACAAGATCAAGTTGAAAAGAATGGTAACTATCTAAAGATAAAGGAAGTTGTTGATAACTTTATCACTAACACATTAGACAAGATCGCTGATGGGGCTAAGACTGCTGCTACTGGGGCTACTGGTAACGATGCTATTGGTAATGCTACTTCGGCTGGACATGGGGCTACTCCTGCTGACAAAGACTCTGTTATCTCCTTAGTTAAAGGAATTAAAACTATTGTTGATTTGGTTTTAAAAGATAAGGGTGATGCAGGTGCTACTAAAACAGGAGAGGATGATAAAAAGGATGTTGGTAATCTATTTGCTGATGCGAATGGTAAAGATGATGCTAAAGAAGAAAATATTGCAAAGGCATCAGCTAGTATTGGTTCAGTGACCGGGGCTGACATTTTGCAAGCTATTGCTAAATCCACAGAAAATCCTACTGCAAATAGTACTGATGGAATTGAAAAAGCTACAGATGCTGCTGAGATTGCTATTGCTCCGGCTGTTAACGGCAAAAAAGAAATTAAAGATGCTGCAAAGAAAGACGCTGTTATTGCTGCTGGTATTGCACTTCGGGCAATGGCTAAAGATGGTAAGTTTGCTGCTAAGAATGAAGCAAAATCTGCTCATGCAGTTAATGGGGCAACTGCTAGTGCTGTTGGTAAGACTTTAAGTACTCTAATAATAGCAATAAGAAATACTGTTGATAGTGGTTTAAAGACAATTAGTGATGCTCTTGCTACAGTTACACAAGAAGATAAATCTGTAGATTCTACTACACCCGCAGAAACAGCAATTGGTAGGTAATAATAAATAATTATCAATAAAACATACATAACTAAATAAAGTCATTTGAGGAAAACTCTTCTTTTTATAAGAATTGTTTTCCTTTTATTTATATCTTGACTTCCTGAGGTAATAAGGAGGCACGTGATAATGAAAAGAATTACTTTATGTGCGTTATTTTTGACTTTATTTTTACTTCTTGGCTGTGGCAGTGGTACTACTAAGATGGAAGATCCTCAGAGTAGGTTCTTAAAGTCTGTGATTAGTTTAGGTAATGATTTCTTAAATGTTTTTACTTCCCTTTCTGATATGGTTGGAGGGGTTTTAGGTTTTAATACTACTACTAAAAAATCTGATGTTGGGAACTATTTTAAGACTATGCATGATACTCTTTCATCTACTAAGACATCTCTTGAGAAAATTGTTGCTGACATGAAATCTGATAATAATCCTAATGCAGAGGCTACTGATACCGCTGTAAAATCTCTAATTACTAATACTCTTGATCAAATAATCCAGGGTGCTAAGACTGCTAGTGAGGCTATTGGTACTGATAGTAATGACCTGCTTGGTAATGTTGCTGCTCAGAATAACGGTGGTGCTGCTGGTAGTGAAGTCGATAAACTAGTAAAGGGTATTAAATCAATTGTAGATGTGGTACTTGGTGAAAAAAAAAGGAAATTCCGATGCTGGGGATGATAAAAAGGCTAGTGATGGTTCTACTGCAAGAACCGCTGCTGCTGGGGATGGTGAATCAGGTAAATTATTTGCTACTGGTGCGGGAGCTGTTGGTGATGTTAACAATTCAAAAAAGGTTGCAGCTGATGCTGCTAAAGCTGTTGGGGCTGTAACTGGCGCTGACATTTTACAAGCTATGATTAAGGATGATGGTGATGCTGTTAAATTAGCTACTTCTCAGAATGCTGGAGCTGCCCCTAAAGATGCTACTATTGCAGGAGGTATAGCACTGCGAGCGATGGCTAAGAATGGTAAATTTGCTGGTCCTAGTGCTGCTGCTGATGATGCTGTTACTGCAGTTAAAGGTGCAGCAATAAGTGCAGTTACTAAAGCATTAGATACTTTAACAATAGCAATAAGAAATACTATTGACTCAGGCCTTAAAACTATTAAAGATGCTATGAATATTAATCCTACTGATACTACTTTAACTAATGATAATCAGGCTTCTGAAGCTAAGAAAAACTAGTTAGAATTTAATAACAATATACATAACTAAATAAAGTCATTTGAGGAAAACTTTTCTTTTCATAAGAATTGTTTTCCTTTTGTGTTTATATAGTCTTTCTGAGGTAAAAAGGAGGCACGTGATAATGAAAAGAATTACTTTATGTGCGTTATTTTTGACTTTATTTTTACTTCTTAGTTGTGGCAGTGGACAACAGTCGGTTGATTCGGCTAATGGTGGCGGGGCAGCTACAGGAGGGAGCAGTTTAAGTTCTGTTCTCATGGATGTAGGTAGAAGTGCTAAGAATGCTTTTTATGCATTTTTAGAGCTACTTTCTGGTACATTAGGTTTTACTGCTAAATCAACTACAAAGAAAGAGGATGTAGGAGGGTATTTTAACAGCTTAGGTGCTAAGCTTGGAGACGCATCAACAGAATTAGAAAAGATAGCAAAAAGTCAGAGACAGAGCTTGATAAAGGTGAGCTAAACAAGATAATTAGAAGTGCAGTTGATTCTGCTAAGTCTATTTTAAACACATTAAAAACTCATTTGGACTCTTTAAAAGATATCGGTGATGCTAAACCAGTAGGTGAGGCTGCAAGTAATGCTCAAGGCACAGCACCAACTGATGTTGAATTAAAGAAAGTATATAATGCATTGAAAGGAATTGTAGAAGAAGCAGGTAAGGTAGGTGTTCCAAAGCCAGAAGCTGGAAATGTAGCAGTAAAAGTAGGTAATGCAGATAATAAAGATGGAGTAAAAGTCTTAGCTGCAGGTGCTAATGCAGGAGCAGCTGTGGGAGATAAAGCCGCAGCAATAGTAGCAGCAGTTAGTGGTGAAGAAATATTAGCTTCAATAGTTAAGTCACAAGAAAGTGATGCTGATGCAGCACTAGCAGTTGATGCAACTGCACAGACAAGTGCACTAAAGTTTGCAAGAGGAGGAAGTGATACAGGTCAGTTAGCAAAAGATGTAGCTAAAGCAGCAGCTGTAGCAGGAGGTATAGCATTACGTTCTTTAGTTAAGGATGGTAAATTAGCTGCGAATAATAATGATGATGACAAAGTAGTACAAGCAGTAGGAGTAAGTGCAGTAAATAAGTTATTGGTATCAATAGAGGATATAATTAAGAAGGCAGTAAAAGAATGTTCTTGAGAAAGCAAAAGAAAAAATAGATAAAGCTAGATCCCCAAAACCAGCAGCTCAGCAGTAAAATAGATAGTTAGATTCATTACTTAAAATTAAGATTAGAAGGCAAACTTATCTCTAAGTCTGCCTTCTATATTAGTTGTAATGAAATTAAAAAGTTGAATAGTTCGGTAGTAATGCAGAGAATCTTCAAACCGTATTTTAACCTCTTATAGTTAATTTAGTTTATTTGTTCCTGTAGCAATCTTGTTTAATGTTAAGAAAGGTTAAGATAAATCTGTTTATGCAGCTAATGGTGTTGTTATTAGTGCTAATTCTAAGACATTTAATCTATCGCAAGAACTGTTTTTAGTGCTTGTAAAGTAATTTCAACAGTATTTTTAATAGCAATTAGAAGATATACTAAACGATTAAATAATAAAATAAATCTTGAAATGCTATTACACCTGCAATTTTAACAGTTAACATAAATAACTAGTACAAAATAAATATATAACTAAATAAAGTCATTTGAGGAAAACTATTCTTTTTATAAGATTCGTTTTCCTCAAATGACTTTATTTATATAGATATTTGTACTAAAGATAAGACAGTAACTTTTATTCAGTTCCATATTAATTAGGTGTAAGTAAGTATTATGAGATTAGTTTTGATTAGTAAGTGAGTAAAATTATTCTGAAAGTAAAGGTAGGAACCAGGTTTCTTAGTTTTTGTTTTTATTGAATGATATGTTTACTTTAGTTAATTGTTTTTTGATTATTTATTTTTTTAAGTTTAAATTGGATGTGATTGATTACAAGTTTTAGATTAAGATTATATTTTTGTTCTTTATTGTATAAATTTACTTATTAAAATAATTTTGAATTACCTTTAATTATTACAGAATAGAATAATTGAGGTTTTATGGAATTTATTTTTGTTATTTAAAATAAAAGGGTGTACATTTGTCAGTAATTATTGTATTTCAATATCGAGATTCAATAATTAAATAATCTAATATCCCAGGAGGGAGATATGAAGAGAAATATTTTATCAGTATGTATGTTAGCATTATTATGTTTGTTATCATGTGATATGAATGCCCTTAATGATTTATTAAATGAAGTAAGGGAAAAGGTTTTAGATGAAAGCAAAGATAATAAATATTTAAACCATGAACAAGGAAATCAGGAACAAAAAGAAGTTGTTATAGATTCTCTTGAAGAAGGAGTAGAAATACAACAAGACATGGAAGTAAAACCTGTTAATGCGGGATTTGAGGTGTTTAGGCAAGAGTATCCATACTATCCTCAAGAAGAAGTAATAAAAATAGAAGAAAAAGATTTAGTTCCAAGTACTGAATCCGAAAAAGAAGCACAAGCAGAAATTGAAAAAGTAAAAGGTGCTCTTGGAGATTCTGGATTCCAGCAATTAATTAAGAATGCACTTGAGCTTAAAGATAGATGTGAGCGAGGAAGAGCTGATTTTTATGATATAATGGGAAAAATTCAGAGTGAAAGAATATCACTAACCAAAAAGCGTAAGGAAAATATAGAAAAGATAAGAAAGTTAACTCAATTGCAAAATAAGTTAAATGATGAAAGGTCTAATCTCGAGAGGCTTATGAATGAAGTTGAGGTTGGACTTAATGAAAGAAGTTCTGCAAAATATTTTTTTGAAGATTCTGAAAAGATTTTAAAAGAAGCTATTACTGACAGATTAAGAAATAACAAACGTAGAAGTTACTGGTCAAGAAGAGGGAATGGTGATTTTCTAGCTAGAAAGGCACGAAGTAATGCGGAAAGTTCTTTAGAACAACTAGAATCTTCTTCTGTGAAGTTAATTGAAGCAATGGCAAAGATAAAAGAAATAGAAGAACTTATTAGTGAGGCAAAGTCTGCTCTAGGTAATCTTTCAAGATAGAGACTGAAAAATTTAAATATTTTATAATATTAGTATTTTCAAGAAGAGTTCCTTTATAAGGGACCTTCTTTAATTTTATTTAAATAAGTTTCTAAAAACTATATAATGATTTAAATTGAATAACTAGTGAATTATTTTAAGGTGTTGAGGTGTAATTGTTTTGAATACTGATATTGAGAGAGAAGATTTATTAAATAAGGAATATAAGGTTTTAGATAAAGGCTTTATCAAACTTGTTGATTATATGGGTAGTGAGGAGAGAATATTGAATGCAGCAAGGATTTCATATCGAGGTGAGAGAATTAGGAGGACAGATGCTGAACTTATAGATTATTTAGTTAGAAATGAGCACACAAGTCCATTTGAACAAGTGGTTTTTACATTTTATATTAAGGCTCCTATATTTGTTGCAAGGCAATGGATGAGACATAGAACAGCAAGGATTAATGAAGTATCTGGTTCATATAGTTTTCTTAGAGAAGAGTTTTATGTGCCTTTAGAGGAGGATCTAAAAATACAAAATATTGAGAGTAATCAAATTGAAGCTAATTTTGCAAAGAATGTGTTAAGTGATTTAAGAGAGAGTCAAAAAACTTGTTACAAGTTATATCAAGATATGATAAATAGTAATGTTTCAAAAGAAGTTTCTAGAATAGCTTTACCTTTAAGCTTGTATACTGAATGGTATTGGCAGATTGATTTAAATAATCTTTTTCATTTTATCAAATTAAGGTTGGCATTAAATGAATCGAAAGAGGTTAGTGAAAATTCATCAAAAGAGATGAGTGAATATGCCAAAATATTGCTTGATGTTATTGAAAAGCTTGTGCCTATTGCTACTAAAAGTTTTAAGAATCATATCTTAAAAGGGTGTAGGTTGTCTTATGAAGAGATAATAGCTATTTCTGGTGCATTAAATATTAGTAAACTCAAATTGGATGATAAGGCATTAAATAGATTAAAAGATAAGCTTAATATTAAATAATAAAAATAAAGTTTTTCTATTATTCTGTTGAATAACAGTAATAATGAGATATACTTTATAAAAAGTAAGTTGATGTTGGATTTTGTGTGTGAGAGAGAAGATAAATTTTATATATAGAATTGTATTTATATTTTGTATAATTTGTTTTGTAAGTTGTGAATTATTTAAAAATTCTGATAATAAAGGTGATTTATTTCAAAATCTAGGGCATGTTAATTTAAAGTCAGATTGGAGAGATAATCTTAAGCTTAATAAAGAAGAGTTTGATACATTAACTTTTTTGTTAATGCGTTAAAAAATGAATTACCTAAGGGTGGTTCAAGTCATTTTGATATTTATTTACAAGGAGATGTATCTAAAATAGAGGGATATATTAAAAGGTTTTTATTAAAACTGAATGATAAGGGAAAAGTTAAAGAATTACTTAAGCATATTAAATATGGCAAAGATAATCCACTTAATATAGAGGGTAGAGATGAAAAGCTTAATATAGATGCAAAGATTATTATAAAATAGAGAAAAGACTCACTGATGTTTTTGATAATTATTTTATGTTTTTAAATCCTCCTAGTTCTCCTTCAGGACCACCTCCTCTTATTGAAAACGATCCTGAAGAGAAAGTATTTGAATCAATTAAAAAGTGTGTTATGAGCATAGACATAGAAATAAAAACTAAATCGTACAGAATGAGATTTTTAAGATTAGCTTAACTAGTATTTTATACTATTAAAAACTAAACTA
>NZ_CP075397.1 GCF_023035875.1 Borrelia puertoricensis | reverse complement strand
ATTATTTTGTTATTAGTATAAAGTTGTGCCCAATAATAACCAATAATTGCACAAAAAAACTAAATAGTTGTATCGATTAACTCAACAGTTGATATTAAAAACAAAAAAGTTGATCTTACCTATTTTTCAATACTTAAAAGTTGTCTAAAAAAGATCAATAATCTACAGTAAAAATTAATATTTGATTTCATCATAATACTTATATCTTATCCTCTATTTATATAAAAAACTTGCTATTTTTTCATAAATAAAGTACCCTTTTATTAAGGATTAATAATGCTAAAAATTTTCTTGTTATTAACTGTTATAATTAATCTTTCCGCTGATAGGACAGAAGAAAGAAAACAATACGATATATACGATGATGCAAAAAAAAAATTAGTACGCGTTAAAGATTGGAAAACCAATGTTAATAACTTGAAAAATATTGGTCCATATTTTACAAAATTCACCGAAAGGATTAAATCTTTAACTGACAAAAAACTTGCCTATGAAATCCAAGACGTCTTCACTACAAGCCTATGCAAGCCAATATCAGAAGATGAAAATGTCGTACCAAAAGAACATATACCTCTATTTGAAAAATATTACAAATTCATCAAAGCTCTCAAACATAAAAACCTTGACCAAGCTGCTTATATCCTATATGAAATATATGACTTAAATAAAATGTTTACTAACATAGATGAATCTATCAAAACAACCCATTATTTATTAATTACATATATAAAAGTCAAAGACAAAAATCAACACAAAGCTGTTTACAAAAAACTTGAAAACATATATGACAAACTAAGACAAAAATACTTCTCAATACTCAACATACTTGACCACAATGATATAGACAATAATTTTGAAAAATTCATGCTTAAGTTCATAGAATTTCACAAATTAGTCGCACATATGGATTCTAACATAACAAACCTGATGATATATGCTTATCTAGTATAATTAACTTTTAAGGAGCAAAATATGATTTTAAAAAATAAATATTTGGCTTTAACCTTACTTCTCAGTTTGATTGGTTGTAAGTTCTTTTTTACTGATGAAGAAATTCACACAAGGTATTCACAAACACTTGATAAAGTAAACTCCATGATGATGAACACTAATGAGATAGACATGAAAAATATTTTTAGTGATAATCAGCTATCTAAAATTAATAACAAAAGTACAAAAGATATATCTCCTAAACAAACCAAACCTCAAAAAAGTATATCAGTTTTAACTCAACCTGAGACAAAAAAAGAAAAATTCAGTTTGCCTACACACAAAGATATTACTATTATAACTGCTGATACAAGCCAAAGTAAAAATTATTCTAATAGTAATATCATTATTGATAATGCTTCAATCATTACTTCAAATACTGATGAAAATATAGTAACACAAAAAATAGTCATTAATACTCCTGCAAAAACAGATTTAACTCATACAACAGAACACAACAACATATCAACACTAGATGATGATACAACCTACCCAAGTCAAAATAATACTAATAATCCTTCTCCTCAAAACAGTAAGACAATTGAACACCCAATTCCTCTCATAGGCAACAGTAAAACTCCTCTGAATGCATTAAATGGTGAATCACATAATATTCAATACGGATATACCTATAACTTACATTATGACTCAAACCCAATAATATCAGGTTCATACTCTGACAGTTCCATAACAATTGAGGAATATGAATTTGACGAAGATGAGGATGAAGATTCGAAGTTAGAAACCAGATTAGACAACCAATATAAATTTAACTTAAATAAAACTACAAATAGTGTTGAGCAAGCACTTAAATTAGCTGAACAAATAAAAGATGATTTGGAAAAAGTTGAATTCCATAGGATCAAATTAAGCAATTATTATGGAATAAGAGCTGAAGAACATGAAAAACAAACGGCAAGAGAAGAACTCTCCAAATTTACAAAAGATAAATTAGAAGCAGATCTTAAAAAACTTCTAAGTGAAATTGAAAAGGGTTTCAATGCAGCTACAATACTCATTACTTATAATGATTACGGTGGAAATCTACAAAGCGACCTATCTGCAAAGACAAAATTAGATGAACTCAAAACTGAAGTAAGTTCTTTAATTACAAAAATACAAAAACTCAATAACAAAAATTACCAAGCATATCCTACATCATCTTATGATAATTACCAATCATACCAAGCATTAAAAAATCCATACTCAAAACTTACATTAGTAAAAGACTTACTTACTCACACAGGTACTCTTACCAGATAAATAGGATTTTTACTTACTCTAAATAAAAAATAGGAAGATAGGCTTATGTTAAGCTATCTTCCTTTGTATTTAAATATCATTAATAATTACTTAATTGTATCTAGCACACCTACAATTTTATCATATACTGATTTCACTCCAGGAATTTTAACTGTAATTAGATCTTTATATTTTTTCTCAACATGCTTTATTAATTTCTCACTGTCAGAATCAATATTATCTGTCTTGGCTTTATAAGATGCAATAAGACTATCTACAGCTTTTATAAAAGCTTCTCTTTGTGACTTAATTTCGTCAAACTTTGTTTTAACTTCTTTTAAATCAACAAGACTCAATTTAGCAAGTTTCTCTTTACTCTTTTCTAACTTATCAATTACTTTCTCAAAATTAGATTGAAGATGTTCTCTACCTGCACTTATTATATCCTTAATCCATGTACCCTTGTTTGCAGCATCTGATTCTATCTTTTTAAGAATCTTTGCAAATTCTTTTATTTTTCCTTTATCGTATCCCAAAGAGGAATAAAATAATCTTCTTGCTTCCTTATTCTCAACACTATCTAGTGTCTTATTATTAACAGCATCTGTCACTGCTTTAAATACTTCATCCTTCATTTCATATTGATTTCCATCCTCAACTTCAGCCTTATCTTTCTTTACTACTGTAATAAGACTTTCGGTATCCTTTTTAAGCTCAGATATTAACTCTGCCTTATCAGCAACATCCTTATCTTCCTTTGCTGGTTCATCTCCTTGAATATCATTTACAACCTTTGCTAAATCATCGACATTAGCTTGTTTGTATGACTCATCTCCTTGAACACCATCTACAACCTTTTTTGGAACATCTTTGTTTCCTTTTTTACTACCCAATAATTTAGAATTTAGATCACAAGATACTAATCCTATAATTAACAATGTAAATATAAATAGGTTTGTTCTCATAAATATTCTCCTTCCTTGAAATTAATAATGATTATTATATTAAATAATAATCATTATTAATTTAAAATATATATCACTTTGTCTAAAATACAAATTATTTTATTTAAAATTCTCTATTTTTTTTATTCTCTCTTAAAAAGACGTAGTACTATGTTTTACACTACTATCGTTATTTATTTAAAACTATTCTTTTTATCTTGATATTGTTTGGTATGATTTTGGTGCAAACAACTATATCCCCTAGATTAATTGCTAAAATAATCAAAAATAGATTACTATCAATTAGTATGATTTTATATATATATAACCCAAGAAAACATATTCTCTGTTTGACCTTTTAAATCACAAAAAAATCTTATACTTTAAATGACCTTTATTATTTACTACTGGCCTTTATCTATAAGTCTTTATTTTAAATTTCTTCAACTCCAGTAGCCTTTAAAAACAATTTATCCTCTTGATTAACTATAGCTTGACAACATAATAGGGTCTTTGACATCAAATATCACTGCCTCCAATAATTCTTTTTCCTCTTTTTAATATCTGTTTAAATAAAAAAAGAATCTCCTTTCACAGAAGACTCTTCTTTAAAACACTAGTATTAGACGATATATATTCATACCCTCACATATATTCTTATCTTGCAAAATTCTCTAGAACAGTTTTTGCCTCACTAATAAGTTCTTCTATTTCTTTCTTTATTACCTTTGCCTCAATTAACTTCATAGAAGAAGATTCTAATTGAGTTAACGCATTCTCTGCTTCTCTTCGTGCCTGTCTAGATACTAAATCACTCTCTCCTCTTCTTGACCTCCAGTAATTTCTATGTTTATTTATCAATCTTTCAGTAATACCTTCTTTTAATGTCACCTTAGCCTTATTAAAGAATAATTTTGCTGATCCTAACTCATCAAGTCCACTATCAACTTGAATCATAAGTCTATCAATATTAGACCTTTGCTCATTTAATTGATTGTAAGATTGAATTAGCTTCTGTATCTGTATCCTATTAATCTGTCTCTTATTACGTCTAGAATAACGCTCTATTTTATTTTGAATTTTATTATTAAGTTCTGAGAAAATATCATAAAAACTGGTTTTTATCTGCTCATAGTCGTTCTTAAGACCTAACATCCGTTCCTCTGTTAATTTAGCAAATTCAGAAGCTTGAAACACACTTTCTGCCTTTTCAATTTCTTCTTGTGCTTCTTTTTCGGATTCAGTACTTGGAACTAAATCTTTTTCTTCTATTTTTATTACTTCTTCTTGAACATAATATGGATCTACTTGCTTAGACACCTCAAATCCCGAATTAACAGGTTGTATTTCCATATCCTGTTGTATTTCTACTCCTTTCTCAAAATCATCTATAACATCTTCTTTTTGTTCCTGATTTCCTTGTTCATGGTTTAAATCTTTATTATCTTTGCTTTCATCTAAAACCTTTTCCCTTACTTCATTTAATAAATCATTAAGGGCATTCATATCACATGATAACAAACATAATAATGCTAACATACATACTGACAAAATACTTCTCTTCATATCTCCCTCCTGGGATATTAGATTATTTAATTATTAAGTCTCTATATTGAAATATAATAATTACTGGTAAATGTACACCCTTTTATTTTAAATAACAAAAATAAATTCCATAAAACCCCGATTATTTTATTCCGTAATAATTAAAATCTATTTAAAATTATTTTAACAAAATAAAATTAATTACATACCAAACAAAACTAATCTTATAATACTTACTTACACCTAATTAATAGGGAACTGAATAAAAGTTACTGTCTTATCTTTAGTACAAATATTTAATCTACTAAAATTCAAAAAAGAAAAACGATTCTCATGAATAGAGAAATAGTTTTCCTCAAATGACTTTATTTAGTTATGTATAATTTTATTGATAATTCTGATTATTAACTTTTAGCTTCAAGGGTCTGATTATCAGTAGTTAAAGTAGTATCAGTAGAATTAAATTTCATAGCATCTTTAACAGTCTTAAGGCCCACGTCAATAGTGTTTTTTATAGCAATAGTTAAAGTACCCAATGCTTTAGTTACTGCGCTTACTGCTGCTCCTTTAGCAGCAGTAACATAATCAACACTATCAGCAGTAGGACCAGCAAATTTACCATCCTTAGCCATAGCTGTTAATGCAATAGCACCTGCAATAGTTCCATCTTTAGCATTAGCCTTGGCAGCCTCAACAGCAGAATTAGCACCATTTTTAATCATGGCTTTCAAGATGTCAGCCCCAGTTACAGCACCAACAGCCTTAGCTGCATCAGCTGCAACCTTTTTTGCATTAGCATCATCACCAGCATTAGCAGCAAATAATTTACCTGCTTCACCATTACCATTAGCTGTTCTTGCGCTAAGATCCTCGGCTTTTTTATCAGTACCCGCCTCAGGATTTCCTTCTTTAAGTACCACAGCTACTATATCTTTAATACCCTTAACTAATTTATCGACTTCAGTCCCAACAACACCAGCAGCATTAGTAGCACCAACATTACCAATGTATGTCACCAGCATCTCCAATGACCTCACTGGCAGTCTTAGCCCCTTGGGTTATCTTATCAAGAGTAGTTGTAACTAAATTAGTTACAGCGGTTTCAACTGCAGAAGCATTAGGATTATTCTCAGCTTTCATGTCAGAACAATTTTCTCAAGGGACCTCTTAGTAGATGAAAGAGTATCCTGAACGGTCTTAAAATAAGCTGCAACATCAGACTTTTTAGTCTCAGTATTAAACCCTAAAACCCCTCCAACCATATCAGTAAGTGAAGTGAAAACATTTAAGAAGTCATTACCTAAACTAATAATAGATTTTAAGAATCTACCCTGAGAATCCTCAGCACTAGTAGTACCACTGCCACAACTAAGAAGTAAAAATAAAGTCATAAGTATAATATAAATAAAAGGAAAACATTCTTATGAAAAGAAAAGTTCTCCTCAAATGACTTTATTTAGTTATGTTTTATTAATAATTCTTTTACTGTTGCTGTCCATTAGCTGCTGCGTCTGCAGGTGTAGTAGAATCTGCAGACTTATCTTCTTGTGTAACTGTAGCAAGAGCTGCATTTATTGTTTTTATCCACTATCAACAGTATTTCTTATTGCTATTATTAGAGTACTTAAAGTCTTACCAACAGCACTAGCCGCTGCCCCATTAACTGCATTGGCTGATTTCTCTTCAGCCTTAGCAGCAAACTTACCACCCTTAGCCATTGCCCGAAGTGCTATTCCAGCAGCAATAACAGCGTCTTTCTTTGCTGCCTCTTTAATCTCTTTTTTGCCGTTAACAGCCTTAGCAATAGCAATCTCAGCAGCATCTGTAGCTTTTTCAATTCCTTCAGCATCATTAACTTTAGGATCTTCTTTGGATTTAGCAATAGCTTGCAAAATGTCAGCCCCAGTTACTGCCCCAATTGATGCACTAGCCTTAGCAGCTTCAGTTTCAGTACCACTATCCTTCTTTTCAAACAACTTACCAATATCCTTTTTATCATCTCCTGTTTTAGTAGCATCTGAATTCCCTTCATCTTTCTTTAAAACTACGTCAACAATTTCTTTAATCCCTTTAACAAGAGCGTTTACACTTGTAGCGTCTGCGGGTGCAGCATCTTGACCTGCAGTAAGAACACCACCAATAGCATCACTACCTTCAGCCCCTTTAGCAGCTTCCTTAGCCCCATCAGCAATTTTATCTAATGTGTTAGTGATAAAGGTATCAACAACTGTTTTAAGTTTTGTGTAATTTCCATTTTTTTCAACTTCTGCTTGTAACTTCTCTTTAACAGATATCATAGTTTTTTCAATAGCACTAAAGTATTCCCCTATATCAGATTTTTTAGTGTCAGCCTTAATACCAAAGGCCCCAGCAACCATATCAGAAAGAGAAGTAAAAACATTTAAGAACCCTTTACCCAAATTAGCAATAGAGTTTAAGAATACCTTTTAGGGGAGCTTCGCCTACTTTTACACTATTAGATCCTATTATTAAAAATAAAATCACTTACAACGAAAAAAAGAAGACAACCTAGACATATCTCTAAGATTGACTTCTACTCTAATTACTCAATAATTTAATTTCTAACTATCTAGTTTACTTCTGACCTGCTGGTTTTGGGGCTCTTGTTTTATCTATTTCTCCTTTTGATTTCTCAAGAACATTCTTTACTGTTTTTTTGATTATATCCTCTACTGCTACCAATATCTTGTTTGCCACGGTTATTCCTACTCCTTGCGATTATCCTTGTCCTCCTTGTCCATCTGCTGCAGATGCTAGTTTGCCTGTTTTAACCAATGAACGTAGTGCTATTCCTCCACTCACCGCACTTGCTAACGCTGAATCTTGTGCTAAATTAGCTGCAGTAGCTCCTCCTTTAGCAAAAGACACCGCACTTGTATTTGCAGTTGCTGCTGCCGCCAGTGCTGCATCACCTTCTGTTGACTCAACTATTGATGCTAGTATTTCCTCTCCACTCACACTTGCTAATATCAATGCTGCTTTACCTGCATCTGCTGCTGGTTTACCAGCACTCGTAGCCAATATTTTAGCACCATCCTTATTATCTGCATTATCTACTTTTAATGTTGTTGCTCCTACTTTTGGCTTTGAAATACCTTCTGTAGTAGCTGTATCCACTATTCCTTTCAATGAATTATATCCTTTCTTTAATTCAGTTTCATCTGCAGCTGTTCCTGCAGCATCACTTGCTGCATCACCTACCTTGTTAGCATCACCTACTTGACCTAAAGAGTCTAAATAGTTTTTCGATGTGTTTAAAGTAGCCTTAGCAGTATCAACTGCTTCCTTAATTATCTTGTTTATACTACCTTTATCAAGCTCTGTTTTTGATTTTTTTGCTACTTGTTCTAACTCTGCTGATGCTTCTCCAAGCTTATTACCTAGGCTACTAAAATAACCGGCTACATCACTCTTCTTTGTATCTTTAGTTACTCTAAATCCTAATGTACTAGAGAGTAATTCTAAAAATGAATAAAAAGCATTCTCAGCACTTCTACCTACATCAATTAGGACTGAACTTAAACTGCTCCCTCCTGTAGCTGCCCCGCCACCATTAGGTGAATCAAGTGATTGTTGTCCACTGCCACAGCTAAGAAGTAAAAATAAGTAAGTTAAGTTATTATTAAGTTCTAAAACAAGATAAAAACAAGACATAAATATAAGTCTAAAAGGTAAAAGAAATCAAAATAATCTAAAGAGGTATATTAAAATAGTAAAGAAAGTAAATATAGAATAAAAAAGGAAAAAAGCTAAGAGAAGGATACCCTTAGCTTATTATTTATAGACTTTATTTTATCAGATAATTATCTTTGACTAAAAACTCTAATCTTATAATAAATAATTAATTTATTTATCCTTAGTTAGATTGAGCAGGTGATGCTGATTTAGTAGAAGTTGTAAGCACATTAATAGCAGACGTTACTGCAGCTTCAGCATCATTTAACAATGCATCAATCGCTGTATTAATCTCACCAAGTTCTTTTGCACCATTATCCCCATTAGCCTTATTTACATAATCTATAGCTTTTTTCGCATTCTCATCAGTAGTAGCTCCATCAGCAGCTCCCAAAACAGCATGTTGATTTTTCAACTTAGCTGTAAATGCTTTGGTCTTATCCTCAACATCTTTAACCTTTCCATTTAAACCTTTAAGGGAATCCGCTATTTTTAACTCTCCTACTTTTGCTTCTATAGCTGCAGCAATACTAACTACCCCAGCAATTAAAGAACCATTTTTATCAGCTACGGCTTCTAAAGTGCCATCATTTTTAATTTTTTTCCCAATAGCTTTAGCAAGCTCATCAATGGATTTAACTAAAGTATGAATTTCTTTAACACTCTTAGCAAAAGCAACCGAGTCTTTTATGTTCTTAGTTATTGTAACTAGGTCAATAAGAGTACCATCAGATTTAGCAGCCTGCCCATCTTTAGTAGCAGCCCCTGAAGTATTACAAGAGCTAAGTAAAAATAAAGTCAAAAATAACGCACATAAAGTAATTCTTTTCATTATCACGTGCCTCCTTTTTACCTCAGGAAGGCAAGATATAGATAAAAGGAAAACGGTTCTCATAAAGAGAGAAGAGTTTTCCTCAAATGACTTTATTTAGATTATTTAATTAGATAATTTATTTAGTAGAAGTAGGTTGAGTAGTACTAGTTTCAGTTGATTGAGTAGTAATCTCAGAGTACTGTATTCCCTTAATAGCTTCTCTTATCTTATCTAGATTACTTGCTACTGTTTTTCTAATTATCAAACCAAGAATTCCTAAAACCTTATTCACAGCAGTTACAGCAGCAGCTTTAACTGCTCCATCTTCATTTTGAGCAGCACTAAATTTACCACCCTTAGTCATAGCTTTAAGAGCAACAGCAGCTGCTAAGTCAGCATTTGTTTTAGCACCATTATTAGCAGCAACAGCATGAGCATTAGAAGCAGCCAGTGCCCCAGTTTCATGATTATTATTGTTGCCAGCAAGGACAGCAGGAGCAGCAGCGATAGCATTTTTAATCTTATCAATCATAGCCCATGGATCTGCTTTAGCCACTTCAGCTGCCAGCTTAGGACCAGCACCTTACGTTGCATTTCCATTTGCACCACCAAGGACAGCAGGAGCATCAGTAGTAGCAGCAGCATTTACTGCATTACCAGCATTTCCAGATTCAATTTTTATACCAGACTTATCTGCTGCTCCAATAATATCTTTAACTCCTGCAATAATAGCTTCAACCCCAGCCTTATCAGCAGCACCAGGAACAGCATTAGCATTATCACCAATATCAATATTACCAGCCTCTTCAGCAGCACTAGCAGTATCACCAATGTCAGCACCATCATTAGTTATCCCCGATAATTTAGTTAGAGCAGCAATTAACCTTTCAAAAACATCATTAGCACTGCTAATTGCACTCTTAACAGCTTCAATTGTGCTGTTACTAGCATTTTTTGCTTCAGATATTTCACCTGATAACTCTTTTAACTTCTCCTTAGTATCACTTAAACCTTTTTTTATTTTCTCAAAGTGTTCACCAACTTTACTTTTCTTGTCACTAGATTTAACTGCTATAAGTCCCAAAGCATCACCAAAAGCATTACCAAAAATCTCGTAAAACCCATGACCTATATTAACTAAAGAATCAAAGCAAGTATTTTTAGATTCAGCATCCAATTTAAATTCTTAAGTTAAATTACAACAAAAAAAGAGGGCATCCTAGAGTTATCTCTAAGATTGCCTTTTACTCTAATTACTTAATAATTTAATTATCTATTTTACTTCTGACCTGCTTCTTTTGGAGCTCTTGCCTCATCTATCTTTGCTTTTGCTTTCTCAAGAACATTCTTTACTGTCTTTTTAATGATATCTTCTACTGCTACTAATAACTTATTTGCCGCGGTTATTCCTACTCCTTGCGCTTCTCCTTGTCCTCCTTGTCCAGCTGCTGCAGATGCTAATTTACCTGTCTTAACTAAAGAACGTAATGCTACCCCTCCTGCTACTGCTGCTGCCTTTGCAGTATCAGCACCTGCTAAGTGAGCTGCTTGACCTCCTCTTGCAAAACTCATTGCTGTTGTCTCTGCCTTTGCAGCCTCATTTAGTGCTGCATCACCTTCTGTTGACTCAACTATTGATGCTAGTATTTCCTCTCCACTCATACTTGCTAATATCAATGCTGCTTTACCTGCATCTGCTGCTGCTGGTTTACCAGCACTCGTAGCCAATATTTTAGCACCATCCTTATTATCTGCATTATCTACTTTTAATGTTGTTGCTCCTACTTTTGGCTTTGAAATACCTTCTGTAGTAGCTGTCTCCACTATTCCTTTCAATGAATTATATGCTTTCTTTAATTCAGTTTCATCTGCAGCTGTTCCTGCAGCATCACTTGCTGCATCACCTACTACTTTAGCATCACCTATATCTTTTAAAGAGTCTAAATGAGTTTTTAATGTGTTTAAAGTAGCCTTAGCAGTATCAACTGCATCCTTAATTATCTTGTTTATACCACCTTTATCAAGCTCTGTTTTTGATTTTTTTGCTACCTCTTCTAATTCGTCTGATGCTTGTCCAAGCTTATCACCTAGACTGTTAAAATAATTTCCTACCTGTTGCTTAGTTGTATCCTTAGTTACTCTTAAACCTAATGTACCAGAGAGTAATTCTAAAAATGAATAAAAAGCATTCTCAGCACTTCGTCCTACATCCATTAGAACTGAACTTAAAGTTCTCCCTCCTGTAGCTGCCCCGCCACCATTAGCAGCATCAACAGATTGTTGTCCACTGCCACAGCTAAGAAATAAAAATAAAGTCATTAATAACGCACATAAAGTAATTCTTTTCATTATCACGTGCCTCCTTTTTACCTCAGGAAGGCAAGATATAGATAAAAGGAAAACGGTTCTCATAAAGAGAGAAGAGTTTTCCTCAAATGACTTTATTTAGTTATGTATATTTTATTGATAATTCTGATTATTGACCTTTAGTTTCAGGGGTCTGATTATCAGTAGTTAAAGGGGTATCAGTAGGATTAAATTTCATTGCTTCTTTAACGGTTTTAAGTCCTGAGTCAATAGTGTTTCTTATTGCAATAGTTAGAGTACCCAATGCTTTAGTCACAGCACTTACAGCTGCTCCCTTAACTGCAACAGTAACCTCCGCGGTTCCAACATTATCATTAGCAAATTTACCATCCTTAGCCATAGCTGTTAATGCAATAGCACCTGCAATAGTTCCATCTTTAGCATTAGCTGCTTTAGCATCACTACCATCCTTAACCATAGCTTGTAATATATCAGCCCCAGTTACGGCCCCAACAGCTTTAGCAGCATCAGCTACTGATTTCTTTGCATTATCAGCACTATCAATAGCAGCATTACCAAATAGCTTACCTGCTTCATCAGTTCCACCATTGGCAGTTCTTGCAGTATTGCCATCACTAGCCTTTTTATCATCCCCAGCATCATGTTTACCTTCTTTTCCAAGTACTACATCAACAATTGATTTAATACCTTTTACTAATTTATCAACTTCAGTACCAGCAGCACCACCGTTATTCTGAGCAGCAACATTACCAAGCAGGTCACTAGCATCACCAATAGCCTCACTAGCAGTCTTAGCACCCTGTATTATCTTATCAAGTGTTTCACTAACTAGTTTGTTAACGGCGGTCTCAGTTGTAGCAGCATTAGGATTATTTTCAGACTTCATATCAGCAACAATTTTCTCAAGGAATGTTTTAGTAGATGAAAGAGTATCATGAATGGTCTTAAAGTAGTTCCCAACATCAGACTTTTTAGTAGTAGTATTAAACCCTAAAACCCCTCCAACCATATCAGAAAGTGAAGTAAAAACATTTAAGAAGTCATTACCTAAACTAATAACTGACTTTAAGAACCTACCCTGAGTATCCTCAGCACTAGTAGTCCCACTGCCACAACTAAGAAGTAAAAATAAAGTTATTAATAACGCACATAAAGTAATTCTTTTCATTATCACGTGCCTCCTTATTACCTCAAAGGGGCAAAAATACAAATAAAAGGAAAACAAATCTCATAAATAGAGAAATAGTTTTCCTCAAATGACTTTATTATTTAGATTATTTAATTAGATAATTTATTTAGTAGCAGTAGGTTGAGTAGTACTAGATTCAGTTGATTGAGTAGTAGTCTCAAAGTACTGTATTCCCTTAACAGCTTCTTTTATCTTATTTAGATTGCTACTTACTGTTTTCCTAATTATAAAATCAAGTATTCCCAGTACCTTATTTACAGCACTTGCTGCTGCCGCCTTAACAATATCTTTATCAGCATCAACAGCACTAAATTTACCATCCTTAGTCATAGCTTTGAGGGCTACTGCTGCTACTAGATCAGCATTACTCTTAGCACCAGCTGCAGCATCAGCCTTGTCATTAGAAGCAGCAAGTGCTCCAGCTTCATTATTGGCACCGTTAAGTTTAGCAGGAGTAGTAGCAGTAGCATTTTTTATTTTATCAATCATTGCCCATGGATCAGCTTTAGTTACTTCATCAGCTAATTTAGAACCAGCACCAGCAGCAGCATGAGCATTATTACCACCAAGAACAGCAGGGGCATCAGTTTGAGCATTAGCGGCCACTGGACTACCAGCTTTACCGGCATCAATCTTTACACCTGATTCTTTAGCGGTCTCAATTATAGCTTTAACTTCTTTAATAACAGTTTCAACGCTATCTTTATCGGCAGCAACTGCAGCAGCATTAGCAGTATCACCAATATCAGTAAAACTATCACTTGTTACACTAGCAAGTTTAGTTAAAGCAGCAATTAGCTGTTCAAACACATCATTAGCACTGTTAATTGCACTCTTAACAGATTCAATTGTGCTGCTATTAGCATTCTTTGCACTAGATATTTCACCTGATAGTTCTTTTAACTTATTTTTAGTAGTTGTAAGTCCATCTCTTATTTTTTTAAAGTGTTCACCAACCTTACTTTTCTTGTCATCAGATTTAAGTGCTGTAAGTCCCAAAGCGTCTCCAATAACATTACCAAAACTGCTAAAAATCTCGTAAAATCCATGTCCTATCTTAACTAATGAATCTAAGAAAATATTTTTAGATTAAAGAAGCTAATTTAACTTTTTAAGTTAAATTACAACAATATAGAAGGCATCTTAAATTTATTTCTAAGCTTGCCTTCCACTCTTATTTTTAAGCAATTAATCTAACTATCTATTTTACTGCTGAGCTGCTTCTTTTGGAGCTCTTGCCTCATCTATCTTTGCTTTTGCTTTCTCAAGAACATTCTTTACTGTCTTTTTAATTAGATCTTCTACCGCTACTAATAACTTATTTGCCGCGGTTATTCCTACTCCTTGCGCTTCTCCTTGTCCTCCTTGTCCAGCTGCTGCAGCTGCTAATTTACCTGTCTTAACTAAAGAACGTAATGCTACCCCTCCTGCTACTGCTGCTGCCTTTGCAGTATCTGCACCTGCTAAATTAGCAGCTGATCCTCCTTTAGCAAAAGAAATGGCAGTTGTACTTCCATTTGCAGCTGCTGCTAGTGCTGCATCACTTTCTCCTGATTTAACTATTGAGTTTAAAATTTCTTCCCCACTTACTGTTGCTAGTATTGCTGCTGCCTTAGCTGCATCAGTTGCTGCTGGTTTGTTGTCTGTAGCCAATATTTTAGCACCATCCTTATTATCTGCATTATCTACTTTTAATGTTGTTGCTCCTACTTTTGGCTTTGAAATACCTTCTGTAGTAGCTGTCTCCACTATTCCTTTCAATGAATTATATGCTTTCTTTAATTCAGTTTCATCTGCAGCTGTTCCTGCAGCATCACTTGCTGCATCTCCTACTACTTTAGCATCACCTATATCTTTTAAAGAGTCTAAATGAGTTTTTAATGTGTTTAAAGTAGCCTTAGCAGTATCAACTGCGTCCTTAATTATCTTGTTTATACCACCTTTATCAAGCTCTGTTTTTGATTTTTTTGCTACCTCTTCTAATTCGTCTGATGCTTGTCCAAGCTTGTCACCTAGACTGTTAAAATAATTTCCTACCTGTTGCTTAGTTGTATCCTTAGTTACTCTTAAACCTAATGTACCAGAGAGTAATTCTAAAAAAGAATAAAAAGCATTCTCAGCACTTCTACCTACATCAATTAGGACTGAACTTAAACTGCTCCCTCCTGTAGCTGCCCCGCCACCATTAGGTAAATCAAGTGATTGTTGTCCACTTCCACAGCTAAGAAGTAAAAATAAAGTCATTAATTAATATAAATAAAAGGAAAACATTCTTATGAAAAGAAAAGTTTTCCTCAAATGACTTTATTTAGTTATGTATTTGTTATTAATAATTATTTATTATTGCCACTAGTTACATCTAAAGGTGTAGTAGAATCTGCAGATTTATCTTCTTGTTTAACGGCAGCTAGTGCTTCGCTAATTGTCTTTAATCCAGAGTCAACAGTATTTCTTATTGCAATAATAAGAGTACTTAAAGTCTTACCAACAGCACTTGCCGCTGCTCCATTAACTGCATGGGCATGTTTAGCATCATTATGAGCAGCTAATTTACCATCCTTAGCCATTGCCCGTAGTGCTATTCCTGCTGCTATTACTGCATCCTTTTGTTTAGTCTCTTTAGTAGCACTATCCTTTTTAGCAACAGCAAGCTCAGCGGCATCCTTTGCATTATTAATCTCAACATTATTATTAGCATCTCCAGACTTAGCAATAGCTTGCAAGACATCTGCTCCACTTACTGCTCCAATACTTGCTGCTGCCTTTGCAATATTTTCTTCCTTAGCATCAGCTTTAGTATCACTAAACAATTTACCTATATCCTTTTTATTCTCACCATCATCTCCAGTCTTAGTAGCATCTGCACTTCCCTTATCCTTTAAAACCACACCAACAATGGTTTTAATTCCTTTAACTAGTGCATTTACACTTGCTGCATCTGCTGCTACAGCCTCCTGATCTGCAGTAGCATTACCAATAGCATCACTACTTGTAGCCCCACTAGCAGCGGTCTTAGCCCCTTCAGCAATTTTATCTAATGTGTTAGTGATAAACTTATCAACAACTTCCTTCACTTTTGGATAATTACCATGCTCTGTAACTACAGTATTTAACTTCTCTTTAACAGATGTCATAGTTTTTTCAATATCAGAAAAGTATTTCCCTACATCGCTTTTCTTTGTTTCTGCTTTAATACCAAAGGCTCCAGAAACCATATCAGAAAGAGAAGTAAAAACATCTAAGAACCCCTTACCTAAATTAGCAATAGAGTTTAAGAATGTGGTTTTAGGATCCTCAGCACTAGTAGTACCACTGCCACAGCTAAGAAGTAAAAATAAAGTTATTAATAACGCACATAAAGTAATTCTTTTCATTATCACGTGCCTCCTTTTTTTTCAGGGAAGGGCCAGATAAAAAACAAAAGGAAAACGAATCTCATGAATAGAGAAATAGTTTTCCTCAAATGACTTTATTTAGATTATTTAATAGACAATTTATTTAGTAGCAGTATGTTGAGTAGAACTAGCTTCAGTTGATTGAGTAGTAGTCTCAGAGTACTGTATTCCCTTAACAGCTTTTCCTACTTTATCTAATTCGCTTGCTACTGTTTTCTTAATTATTATATCGAGTATTCCTAATACTTTATTTACAGCAGTTACAGCAGCCGCTTTAACTGCATCAGTATCTGCAACAGTAGCACTAAACTTACCACCCTTAGTCATAGCCTTAAGAGCAACAGCTGCAGCTAAGTCTGCATTAGTCTTTGCTCCAGCTCCATTAGCATCATTAGCATTAGTACCAGTAGCTAATGTTCCAGCGTCTTTATCGTTACCAGCAAGAACAGCGGTATTAGTTGTAGAATTTTTAATCTTATCAATCATAGCCCATGGATCAGCTTTAGCAACTTCAGCTGCTAATTTATCACCAGCGCCCTGACCTGCATTATTACTCCCAATTGCAGAAGGAGCACTAGCAGCAGCAGCATTTACTGCATTACCAGCGTTTCCAGATTTAATTTCTATTCCAGATTTCTCTGCTGCGCCAATAATATCTTTAACCCCTGCAATAATAGCTTCAACACTAGTCTTATCAGCAGCAACTGCAGCAGCATTATTAGCAGCATCACCAATATCAGTATTACCAGCCTCTTTAGCAGTATCAGCAAGCGTAGTTAGAGCAGTAATTAGTCTTTCAAAGACATCACTAGCACTGACAATTGCACTCTTAACAGATTCAATTGTGCTGCTATTAGCATTGTTTGCTTCAGATATTTCACCTGATAGCTCTTTTAACTTCTCCTTAGTAGTTGAAAGTCCATCACCTATAGTCTTAAAGTGTTCACCAACTTTACTTCTCTGGTCACCCGATTTAACTGCTGTAAGTCCAAAAGCATCACCAATAGCATTACCAAAAATACCAAAAACCTCTTGAAATCCTTGACCTATCTTAACTAATGAATCTAAGAAAGTGGTTTTAGGATCCTCAGCACTAGCACTGCCACTGCCACAACTAAGAAGTAAAAATAAAGTCATTAATAACGCACATAAAGTAATTCTTTTCATTATCACGTGCCTCCTTATTACCTCAGGGGGCAAAATAGTTAACAAATTTTAATAAACATAAAAACTAAGAACATAGATACTGTAACATTTCAAAGATTGGACATGATATAACAACTAACCTACTAATTGTTTCTAACAAAATTAAATAATTTTGTAAAAAAAATAATTGACAGCAAATCAATTAAATAAAGTCTGATTAAATAAATTTACTTTACTAATAATGACATCAATGCTAAGAATATTCCTATATTAAGGGTAATAATTGTTCCAAACATCCAACCATGAAGTCTTAATGTACTCTTAAGTTCCATTTTGTTAACATCAATTTTATTATCCAAGTCTTTAATATCAGATTTCAATTCACTTCTAACGTTATCAATCTTATTATCAAGCTCATTGAATTTAGTATCAATCTTGATGTTAAGATTATTCTCAACAGTATCTATCTTATTATCAAGGTCTTTAATATCAGATTTTAATTCATTTCTGACTGTATCAACCTTATTATCCAGATCTCTAATATCAGATTTTAATTCACTTCTAACATAATCTATTTTGGTATCAAGGTCTTTAATGTCAGATTTTAAAGTTGTCTCAATCCCTTGAATTTCAGCTTGTAATAGTGCTTCAACTTTTTCAAGCTTAAGGTTAAAAGTAGTCTCTAAATACTCAATATCCTTGTGCGTAAGCTCATTTTTATAATATCTGTAAGATAAATCGATAGCAATATCTCTATTAATACCAGCTCTAGTCAGTTCTGCTATGACCATTTGTTGAGTAATAACAGGTTGAGCAAGTCCCATAAAAATCTCCTTATATAACTATTATATAATATTTTAAGTGTTATAGGAACCTTATTTTAGTAAAATATGGTTTAAGAGGATACCTAACTATAACATAAAGTGTTTGGTCTATTTTCTTTAGTTTATCAAAAAACTGAAATGAAATCTTACCATCAATCTGTTGTTAAAGAATAGCTATCAATACTATTTAGACCTGAGTATTATTACATACAGTAAAAAAGGAAAACTCTTCTCTTTATGAGATTTATTTTCCTCAAATGACTTTATTTAGTTATGTATTTGTTATTAATTCTGATTATTAACTCTTATTTTCAGAGATTTGCTTATCAGTAGTTACAGGAGTAGAATCAGGATTAAATTTCATAGCATCTTTAACAGTCTTAAGACCCACATCAATAGTATTTCTTATAGCAATAGTTAAAGTACCCAATACCTTAGTAACTGAACTTGTTACTGCACCCATTACTGTTTTCTTTGCCTCAACACTAGCATTATTACTAGGACCAGCAAATTTACCATTCTTAGCCATTGCTCGCAGTGCAAGACCTCCTGCAATAGTAGCATCCTTAGGAGCAACAGTAACACTTCCAGTTGTTTCTTTAGCTAATTTAACAGTATCACCATTATCCTTAATCATGGCTTTTAAAATGTCAGCACCAGTTACTGCTCCTACTGCCTTAGTAGCATCAGTCGCTGATTTTTTTGCATTAGCAGCATCTCCTGCATTATCAGAAGCAAATAATTTCCCTGCTTCACCATCAGCAGCAGCATTATTATTTCTTGCAGTATTACCATCATCAGCCTTTTTATCATCCCCCGCCTCAGGATTATCTTTCTCTTTAAGTACCACATCTACAAGTGATTTAATACCCTGTACTAATTTATCGACTTCAGTACCAGCAGCACCTGCATTCTGATCAGCAACATTAGCAAGCAGGTCACTAGCATCTCCAATGGCCTCACTAACAGTTTTAGAGCCCTGGATTATCTTATCAAGTGTTTCACTAACTAGTTTGTCAACGGCAGTCTCAGTTGTAGCAGCATTAGGATTATTCTCAGATTTCATATCAGCAACAATTTTCTCAAGGGATGTCTTAGTAGATGAAAGAGTATCATGCATGGTCTTAAAGTAGTTCCCGACATCAGATTTTTTAGTAGTAGTATTAAAACCTAAAACCCCTCCAACCATATCAGAAAGGGAAGTGAAAACACTTAAGAAGTCATTACCTAAACCAATAACTGACTTTAAGAATCTACTCTGAGAATCCTCAGCACTAGTAGTACCACTGCCACAACTAAGAAGTAAAAATAAAGTCATCAATAACGCACATAAAGTAATTCTTTTCATTATTACGTGCCTCCTTTTTTCTCAGGGAAGGACAAATATAACTAAAAGGAAAACGGTTCTCATAAAAAGAGAAGGGTTTTCCTAAAATGACTTTATTTAGTTATGTTTATTAATAATTATTTATTGTTGCTGTCCACTAGATATTGCGTCTGCAGGTGTAGTAGAATCTGCAGACTTATCTTCTTGTTTAACAGCTGCTAGTGCATCACTGATTATCTTTAACCCACTATCAACAGTATTCCTTATTGCTATTATTAGAGTACTTAAAGTTTTACCAACAGCACTAGCAGCAACACCATTAACTGCATTAGCAGATTTTGCTTCACCAGTTTTAGAAGCAAACTTACCATTCTTTGCCATTGCCCTCAGTGCAATGCCAGCAGCAATTTCTGCTGCATTCTTTGCATTTTCAATTTCAATCTCACCAGCAACATCCCCAGATTTAGCAATAGCTTTTAAGATGTCAGCCCCAGTTACAGCTCCAATAGAAGCACTAGCTGCAGCAGCATGTGCTTCTGTCCCATCATTGTTTTTCTCACCAAGCAATTTACCAATTGATTTTTGCTGTTCCTCAGCGGTTTTAGTAGCGCCTGCATCTCCTTCACCCTTTTTTAAAACCACTCCTACTATTTCACCAATTCCTCTAACAAGTGCATTTACACTTGTAGCATCTGCTGATGCAGCATCTTGACCTGCAGTAAGAACACCACCAATAGCATCACTACCTTCAGCCCCTTTAGCAGCTTCCTTTGTCCCATCAGCAATCTTGTCTAATGTGCCTGTAATAAACGTATCAACAACTTCCTTTATTTTTACATAATTACCATTCTTTTCAACTTGATCTTGTAACTTCTCTTTAACTGTTTTCATAGTTTTTTCAATATCAGAAAAATATTTCCCTATGTCAGATTTCTTAGTGTCAGCCTTAATACCAAAAGCCTCAGCAACCATATCAGAAAGAGAAGTAAAAACATCTAAGAACCCTTTACCCAAATTAGCAATAGAAGTTAAGAATACCTTTTGGGGGGATCTTCGCCTACTTCTCCATTATTAGATCCTATTATTAAAAATAAAGTCACTTACAACGAAAAAAAGAAGACAACCTAGACATATCTCTAAGATTGACTTCTACCCTAATTACTTAATAATTTAATTCTAACTATCTATCTTACTTTTGACCTGCTGTTTTTGGAGCTCTTGCTTTATCTATTTTTGTTTTTGCTTCTTCAAGAACATTCTTTACTGTCTTTTTAATTATATCCTCTACTGCTACTAATAATTTATTTACTGCACTTACCCCTACACCTTGTACTTCTTTTCCTCCCCCTGTAGCATTATCATCTGCACCTGATGCTAATTTACCTGCCTTAACTAATGAACGTAGTGCTATTCCTCCTGCTACTGCTGCTTTTGGAGTATTTGCATTTGATACATGATTATTTGTTCCTCCTTTTGCAAACTTTAACGCACTTGTGTTGACATCTGCATTACTTAACACTCCTGCTACCGCATCACCTTCTGTTGACTTAACTATCAAGTCTAGCATTTCTTCTCCACTTACACTTGCCAATATTGCTGCTGCCTTAGCTGCATCAATTGCTGCTAGATTACCACCACTTGTAGCCAATATTTTAGCACCATCCTTATTATCTGTCCCATTACCACCAACCTTTACTGCTGTGTCTCCTGCTTCTGGCTTTACAACACCTTTTTCCTTTGCTACTTTTACTATCTCCTGCAAAGCCTTAAGGGCTTTCTTTAATTCAACATCAGCTGGTGTTGTGCCTTGCCCAGCAGCAACATTTGCATCACCTACTGTTCCTAAAGACTCTAGATGTGTTTTCAATGTGTTTAAAGTAGTCTTAGCAGTATCAACTGCACTTCTAATTGCTACGGCTATTGGTCCATCTTTAGCTCCTTCTCCTTCTGACTTTTTTGCTACCTTTTCTAATTCATCTGATGCTTCTCCAAGCTTATCACCTAGGCTACTAAATAACCTCCTACATCACTCTTCTTTGTATCTTTAGTTACTCTTAATCCTAATGTACCGGAAAGTAAATCTAAAAATGAATAAAAAGCATTCTCAGCACTTCTACCTACATCAATTAAAACTGAACTTAAACTGCTCCCTCCTGTAGCTGCCCCGCCACCATTAGCAGAATCAAGTGATTGTTGTCCACTGCCACAGCTAAGAAGTAAAAGTAAGCAATCTAAGTTATCATTCATAGATAAAAAAAGATAAAACCAATGAATAAATATAAGGACCAAAAGAAAAAAGTAATCAAAAGAATCTAAAGAAGTATGACACAGTAGTAAAGGAAGTAAAGAAAGAAATAAAAGAACAAAAAAAGCTAAGAGAAGAATACTCCTAGCTTATTATTTATAGACTTTATTTTATAAGAAAATAACCATGAATTAAAAACTAATCTTATAATAAGATATCTCTTAGGTATTAGAAGGTTTAGTAGAAGTTGTAAGCTCCTTAATTGCAGCTGTTACAGCATCTTCAGCATGCTTTAACAAAGTATCAATTGCTGTGTTTAATGCAACAAGTTCTGCAACTCCCTTATCACCATCTTTTTTGCCAATCCTATCTATAGCTTTTTTCGCATCATCATCAGAAGAAGTATCTTTCAATTTATCCACAAATGATTTACTTTTATTCTTAACCGCATCAATTTCTGTTTTCAGTTTATCAGAAATTCCATCTATTACCTCTAATGTTCCCAATTTAGGAGTTAAAGCTAACATTATACTACGTACCCCTGCAACTAATGAACTATTTTTACCTGCATCATCCTCTACATCTGTTCCATCAGCTTTAATTTTCTTACCAATAGCTTTAGCGAGCTCGTCAATGGACTTAACTAAAGTATGAACTTCTTTAACACTCTTAGCAAAAGCAACAGCATTGGTGATGTTCTTACTTACTGACTTTAAATCAAGGACAGTACCATCAAGCTTAGCCACTTCATCCTCTTTAAGATTTTTTCCTGAAGTATTACAAGATAAGAGTAAAAATAAAGTCAAAAATAACGCACATAAAGTAATTCTTTTCATTATCACGTGCCTCCTTATTACCTCAGGAGGGCAAGATACAACTAAAAGGAAAACAGTTCTTATGAAAAAAAAAGTTTTCCTCAAATGACTTTATTTAGTTATGTATATTGTTATTAAATTCTAACTAGTTCTTCTTAGCTTCAGAGGTTGTATTATCATTAGTTACAGGGGTATCATTAGAATTAAATTTTATAACATCTTTAACAGTCTTAAGTCCCAAATCAATAGTGTTTCTTATAGCAATAGTTAAAGTACCCAATGCTTTAGTTACTGCGCTTATTGCTGCACCTTTCACTGCATCAGAAACATCATTAGCATCAGCATTACCATTAGTAAATTTACCACCCTTAGCCATAGCCCTTAAAGCTACAGCACCTGCAATAGTAGCATCCTTAGGTATAGCATTAGCATTCCCACTTGTTTCTTTAGCTAACTTAGCAGCATCGCCATCATCTTTAACCATAGCTTGCAAAATATCAGCCCCAGTTACAGCCCCAACAGCTTTAGAGGCATCAGCAGCTGATTTTTTAGGATCATTAGCAATAGCAGCATTACCAAATAATTTACCTGCTTCACCATTTCCAGCATTAGCAACCCTTGCTCCAAGATCATCCGCTTTTTTATCAGTACCCGCCTCAGGATTTCCTTTATCTTTAAGTACCACATCTACTATATCTTTAATTCCCTTTACTAGTTTATCGACTTCGATACCAGCAACACCAGCAGAACCCTGAGCAGCAACATTGGCAATTGGGTCACTAGCATCAGAACTAATAGCCTCACTAGCGGTTTTAGCGCCCTCAAGTATCTTAATAAGTGTATTATCAACTAATGTTTTTACTGCAGCATCAGCTGTAGCAGCATTAGGATTATTCTCAGCTTTCATGTCTCCTACAATTTTCTCAAGAGCTATCTTAGTAGATGAAAGAGTATCCTGAACGGTCTTAAAGTAAGCTGCAACATCAGACTTTTTAGTATTAATATTAAAACCTAAAACCCCTCCAACCATATCAGTAAGGGAAGTAAAAACATTTAAGAAGTCATTACCTAAATTAATAATAGATTTTAAGAATCTACCCTGAGAATCCTCAGCACTAGTAGTACCACTGCCACAACTAAGAAGTAAAAATAAAGTCATCAATAACACACATAAAGTAATTCTTTTCATTATCACGTGCCTCCTTTTTACCTCAAGGGGACAAGACATAAATAAAAGGAAAACTGTTCTCATGAAAAAGAAGAGTTTTCCTCAAATGCCTTTATTTAGTTATGTTTGATTGATAATTATTTATTGTTGCGGCCCACTAACTGTTGCGTCTGTAGGGGTAGTAGAATCTGCAGACTTATCTTCTTGTGTAACTGCATGAGCGGATTTTTCTTCATTGGTCTTAGCAGCAAATTTACCACCCTTAGCCATTGCTCTTAAAGCTATTCCTGCAGCAATAACTGCATCTTTTTGTACCTCAGCTACTTCAAGTTCCTTAGTAGCTTATTGTTTAGCAGCAGCAATCTCAGCAGTATTCTTTGCTGCCTGAATAGTAGGTTCACCAGCAGCTTTCTCAGAGATAGCAATAGCTTGCAAGATGTCAGCACCAGTTATGGCCCCAATAGAAGCACTAACTGCAGCAGCATGTGCTTTTGTTCCATCAGCGGCATTAGTACCAAGCAACTTACCAATTGACTTTTGCTCGTCTGATTTAGTTTTAGTAGCATCTGCTTTACCCTCATATTTTTTTAGAACGATCCCAACTATTTGTCCAATCCCCTTAACAAGAACGTTGACACTTACTGTGTCTGCGGGTACAGCATCTTGACCTGCAGTAGGAGCACCATCAATCTTATCTTCTCCCGTAGCCCCACTAGCAGCTGTCTTAGCTCCTTCAGCGATCTTGTCTAATGTGTTAGTGATAAACGTATCAACAACTGATTTAATTTTTGAGTAATTTTCATTTTTTTCAACTTCTGCTTGTAACTTCTCTTTAACAGATATCATAGTTTTTTCAATAGCACTAAAGTATTCCCCTATATCAGATTTTTTAGTGTCAGCCTTAATACCAAAGGCTCCAGAAACCATATCAGAAAGAGAAGTAAAAACATTTAAGAACCCTTTACCCAAATTAGCAATAGAGTTTAAGAATGTGGTTTTAAGATCTTCCATATTAGTAGTACCACTACCACAACTAAGAAGTAAAAATAAAGTCATCAATAACGCACATAAAGTAATTCTTTTCATTATTACGTGCTTCCTTATTACCTCAGGGGCAAAATGGTTAACAATCTCTGAACAAAATAAAAAAGATGAAAAATAGATACTATAACCTTGTAGAGACTAAATACAATGAGACAATTAGCAGGTATTAATTGTCTCTAACAAAATTTAAATAATTTTTATAAAAAATGACTAAAAAAAGATAATTTACAGAAGGTCAATTAAATAAAGGTGGCTTTAGGTAAATAAATTTACTTTACTAATAATGACATTAATGCTAAGAATATTCCTATATTAAGGGTAATAATAGTACCAAACATCCAATTATGTAGTCTTGATGTATTTTTAAATTCTGATGCGGTTTTATCAAGTTTATTATCAAGCTCTATCCTATTAATTTCCATATCTTTTCTAACATTATCAATCTTATTATCCAGATCTTTAATGTCAGATTTCAGTTCATTTCTAACAGTGTCAATCTTATTATCAAGTTCATTGAATTTAGTGTCTATTTTATTGTCAAGTTCGGTCTTAACAGATTTAATCTCGGCTTGTAAGCTTGACTCTACAGATTTAATCTCAGCTTGTAAGAGTGATTCTACCTTTTCAAGCTTAAGATTAAAGTTATTCTCTACAGTATCTATTTTGGTATGAAGTTCATTAAATTTGGTATCGAATTTATTATCGAGATCTTTAATATCAGATTTTAATTCAGTTCTGACTGTATCAATTTTGTTATCCAGGTCGGTCTTGACAGATTTAATCTCAGATTGTAGAAGAGCTTCTACCTTTTCAAGTTTTATATCGAAGTTTTCTTTTAAGAATTCAATATCCTTATAAGTCAGTTCATTACGATAATACCTATAAGACAGGTCAATAGCAATATCTCTTTTAATACCGGCTTTAGTAAGTTCAGCGATGACCATTTGCTGTGTAATAACAGGCTGCGCAAGTCCCATAAAAACACTCCTTATGTAATTATTATATAATATTTTAACTGTTATAGGAACCTTATTTTAGTAAAATGTGCTCTGAGGGTACGCATACTTAGAGTCAATAACATATATGATGCTGACAGGCTATCTAATGAATCATCATCACTCTTCCCATCTCCTTTGTACTTATAAATATCAGATACAGCTGACTTACTTGAATAATCCATAATACTAAGTTTAGATGTTGCAAATGGCTCTATTAATGTAGCAATTCTAGTAAATTTATTACTTATAGGTTTAATTGGAGCAATTTTAAACTTATGACTCATACCCGCCCTAAGTTTAAGAAACATTTTAGTCACATTCCCATGCCCAGAAACGTTATCCCTATCTTCAACATATAGTTTGTGTACATTAAGGTTTGTAAGTATAGTTTTAATTGTATTTAACATCTTAGGATCACCTACTGGTAACTTTTCTTGAAAAATAAATGCATAATAACTTTGATCTACTCTCTCCAAAACACAAAGGGCTGTATTATCACCTCCTATACTATATGCAGGATCTAAATATGCTATTGGGGATATAAATTCATGCTTACTTGTAAGATTAACATTAGTAAATATCGCATCACAGGACGGGACCCATTCTCCAAGTAGAACCCTTGCTTTATATGTTGGAATGTCCCTGTAAATCTCTTCTTGGGTTTTAATAAATTCTCTAGCAATTAATTCATTATCATATGTTGTAAAGTTATATGTAGAGTAAATTTTTGTATTATCAATATAATCAAGCTTAAAGAAATGTTCAGGACTATCTGGATTGGTATCAAATATAATTGCCTGCATTCCTACTCTAAGCCTTTTTAAACATTCTATTAATGTTTCTTTATGAAGTGTAGTTGCTTCATTAACGTAAATAAGCGCTGAATTAGAGCCTCTAAACCGCTCAAAATCACTTGCCCTATCTCCTCCATACAAATTAACTCTTAGTGAGTCTATTTCAAAATATGATGTATTAGAAAATTTTGGCTTAAAGGATATCTTAAGCATACTAGCAATATCTTCTAACTCACTCATAACATTAACCTCTAATGATTTTTGTGAATTTCCTATTATAAAATTATTAGTATCTTCTCTATATAGATGTCTATTCTTAATGAGCATCTTTAGATATAAATAACATGCTAGAAATGTTTTACCGCTAGCAATCCCACCTGAGAGGATAATTTTACTTTGATTATTCTCCTCGATATTACGTATTACTTTAAGTTGTTTTGAAGTTAAATATTTACTTTCAAACCCTTTAAAATCAATCTCCAATGCTTTAGGCTTGATAAAATCCGTTACCTTTAAATTTGTAATTTAGAGCGCACATCTGTACCAGTAGCTTTAAGCTTTAGCATTGTCTTGTAACATAGTGACATTTTCCTAAGTTCTCTCTCCCTTTTAAACTCATCGAGTTTAAGTTTTAACTCTTCAAGCTCACGACTCTCTTCTTCTGAATGTGCAACTTTTTTACTTAAAGTCTTCTTATAAATATTGCTAATTTGAGACTCTAATTCTTCTATTTTGTAATTATGAGTTTTAAGTTCTAACTCTAAATAACGACTAAATGAATTTATAAACTCAAGTCCCAACATACTTTTAGCCATACTAAACTGACTTTTAAGATCACGCGCCTGGGCTGTACTTTGTGATGCATGAAATAATATATTATTTAAAGTATCTTCACAAATAGTAAACTTAGCAGCACCAGTAATATACTCAGGGTCATCCTTAATCTCTTCCCACCTGCGTCTCATCTTTCCTACATTAACACGACTAACTCCCATCTCTTTTGCTATCCTCGCGTCATTAAGCTTCCCTTCTCTAAAATACACAACATAATCATCAAATGATTTCTTTACCCTACTCATACCTTTTAATATAAGTTAACTAATAGGTTAACAAAAATATATTCAACATAAAATTTATAACAAAACAATAAACTTTACAAAAACAATTAATACTTATAAATAACTATACAGAACAAAATAACCAGGTTATACTATTAGCTAAATACTAAAAAAGGAGATATTTATGGTTAAGTTTATAAATTATTTGATATTTTGTAGTTTAATATTACTTTATTGTTGCAAAGCAAATGAAGTTCCATCAAGTAAGCATGAAAATATCAAGCCAGCAAAACCAACAGAAATAATACCAAAAACACCTGAAGAACTCTTAAAAGAAAAGCTAAATGATACGGAAAAAACAAACTTACAATTCTTAAAAGATGCTTTAGGTGATGATAACAAATTTAATCGGTTTATATTTTCAAACGAAGATAAGATAAAAGCTGCTCTAGAACATATAAAGACTCAACTTGAAAGTTGCACCGAAGAACAAAAGAAAACTTTTAAAGAATTAATAAAAGCATACTTTGGTCAAATGAACGATAGTGAATTAGACCAATTTAAAACAAATGTCTTAAGTGGTTGTAATGGAGCAGGGGGTTAAAAGCACCTCTAATAACTAAAGATGAAAGTTAAGAAAGGGAGATTTAAGAAAAGTAGATTTAAGAAAATAAGGGAACAAAAATTCTAGATAAAGGTTCTTAAGATAGAATAAATTAAACTCGTTATAAAAATGGTAAGAGTAACTATAAAAGTAAACTTATAGACAGATAAAGTATATTTAGAGTAAAAACTGAAATATTTATTAAAGCTAAGTTAAAGTATACTAGATATATTACCAAACATATCAAAAAAAAAAACACTCTCTATTTATATAAATAATCCTAGATAAGATATTTTCTATGCAATGGAGACCTTGAAAAATTGACTCTACATCTAAGTATCTGCTAAACTTTTGTCAACTAATTTTATCTATTTTTATATTTAGTTAACTTTTAAATTACATGAATCAAAAAGCTCAAATGCGGTCTTACAACCAATCTGTTGTTAAAGGATTCCATCGTTAAGCTTGAGACCCGGGTACTATTACAGACAGTAAAAAAGGAAAACAGTTCTTGTGAAAAGAAGAGTTTTCCTCAAATGACTTTATTTAGTTATGTATTTGTCATTAAATACTCTTTAGTCCTGACTATTAGTTCTTCTTGGTTTCAGGGATCTGCTTATCATTTGTTACAGGAGTATCTTCAGGATTAATTTTCATAGCATCTTTACGGTTTTAAGGCCTGAGTCAATTGTTTCTCTTATTGCAATAGTTAGAGTACCCAATGCTTTAGTTACTGCGCTTATTGCTGCTCCTTTAACGGCAAAAGTAACAACCCCTTCATTATCAGCCGCACTAGCATTAGCAAATTTACCACCCTTAGCCATTGCTCTCAGTGCAATAGCACCTGCAATAGTTGCATCCTTAACCTTAGCAGTCTCTGCAGCTGCACTAGTGCCATTTTTAACGATAGATTGCAATATATCAGACCCAGTTACGGCACCAACAGCTTTAGCAGCATCAGTTACTGCTTTCTTTGCATTATCAGCACTATCAATAGCAGCATTACCAAATAGCTTACTTGCTTCATCAGTTCCACCATTGGCAGTTCTTGCAGTATTGATTACTAGCCTTTTTATCAGTACCAGCATCGGGATTTCTTTCTTTTCCAAGTACTACATCAACAATAGTCTTAATTCCACTTACTAATTCATCAACTTTCGTACCAACAGCACCACCGTTATTCTGAGCAGCAACATTACCAAGCAAGTCATCACCTAGCCTCACTAACAGTCTTAGCACCCTCAATTATCTTACTAAGAGTATTATCAATTAGGTTTTTTACAGCGACCTCAGCTGTAGAAGAATTAGGATTATTTTCAGATTTCATATCAGCAACAATTTTCTCAAGGGCTGTCTTAGTTGTTGTCAAGCTTTTTTCTATAGTCTTAAAGTAAGCTGCAACATCAGACTTTTTAGTAGTAGTATTAAACCCTAAAATCCCTCCAACCATATCAGAAAGAGAAGTAAAAACATCTAAGAACCCTTTACCTAAATTAGCAATAGAAGTTAAGAATGTGGTTTTAGGATCTTCCATATTAGTAGTACCACTGCCACAACTAAGAAGTAAAAATAAAGTCATTAATAACGCACATAAAGTAATTCTTTTCATTATTACATAACTCATTTTCACTCTTACAATTTTTTACAGTATATTTACTGTACTCTTAGAACTTAATTATCTCTGTAATAAGAGAATATTAAAAACAATTTGACTGATCCCCAAAAACACCATATTATTTATAATATATTAAAGACATCAAATTTTTATAGCAATGTAGAATTATCATCAAGAAATCCATTCTTTAAAATAAAGCATAGAAAATCAAAAAACACTAAAAAAACAAATAAGAAAAATTAAATGTTTTTACTTGAAGAACTCGAAGAGTCTATCAATATTTTCAACTGATATGCAAAGCACTAGACATTGGAATAATCTCTACATAAGACAATTCACAACCTTCCAAAATATAATTTTAAAACTTATAGTAATAATAGACACAATTTTTCAGTCATATCAAGCAATATCCCAGAACACTCACGCATTTCTTTTAATGAATGTTCCCTAACATTTTTTGATTCATTTAACGCCAACCTCACTTTAATAAAATGAAAAAGATTTTTTAAATCAATCTACCAATACTATCCAGTATACAAAATTAAGGACAAAATTATTCTAGAAACTTCATTTGAAACAGCACAGTTTATCATATTTTGATATAGTTGTTAACAAAAACTTTGACTTATCTTTAAATTATTTGTTATAATGTAAAACTTGAATACTAATTTTTCAAATAAATATGCAAGTTCATTTTTTATTAAAAAAATCGATAAACCCATTATATTCTCTCTTAATGTTCTCACTACAATATGAAATTCTTATAAAATCCTTGCGACTTGAATTATTCTCACATCACTATCTATATAGTCAATAAGCTTAAAAAAAGCTTTGTTTAACATTTTATATTCTTGATTCAAGGATTTCTCTTTTTCGTTCATACTCAAAGTATACAACCCCTTAAATTTTCAAAATAATTTACAATAATAATACTTATATATTAAGCTCCTTAAGATGTACAGGCTCACAGTTAAATCTAAAAGGTAATTACTTTTAGAAAGTTATCTAAATAAAACCTAAGAGAGCGCCTTTTAACAGAAGACTTCCCTTTTCAAACATTAGTATTAGAAGGTATCTTTACATGATCTTTTACCATGAAATACTCTCTAGATAAAATTTCGCTTCTTTAACAAGTTTTTCTATATTTTTATTCTTCCCTTTGCTTCAGTAAGCTTATCAACAGAACATTTTAATTGATCCAAAGAATTTTCTGCATGATCCCTTGCAGTTCTGGACAATTGTACTGGTAAATTATTGTCTCTTCTTCTGAAGAACCGGGCTTTACGTGCTGCTTCATTTTCTAATCTTTTCATAATAGTTTCTTTTAAAGTCTTTTGTACCTTCTCAATTAATTGCTAAAACTGAAATCCAAAATTCTCTCGTCCAAGAACAAATTAGTACATCTTTAATTGCCTTGTTTGCTCCCTGATCTCCTTCAGTACTTGGGGTTAAATCTTATTTTCTTATTTTTATTGTTTTTTGAGGATAGTATGGATAATTTTGAAACACCGGCATCTCTATATTAACATGAGCTACGGAACTAAAGGCACCACATCCATGTCTTGTTCTACTATTAAACGCTCTTAAATACTATCGATCACATCTTCTTGTGATTCCTGAATCCCTTGATTTTTCTCCCTAGAATTTAAATCTTCTACCTTTTTGTTTTCTTCTAAAAACTTTTCTCTTGATTTGGCTAAAAATGTTATTCAAGACATTAAGATCAAATGATAGCAAACACAATAATGCTAGCCATACATACTGCTAAAACACTCTTTTCCATAACTCCCCTCCCAAATTATAAAATAATATAACCATTGAACTACAATAATTACTAGCAAGTGTACACAATTCATCTCAAATATCAAAATAAATTTCTAGCAATGATAAAATGATGTTAATGTCAAAATTGCAGAAAAAATTTTTGCAATCACTACTATTTTAAAAGGACATATACACTCAAAAACTAAAAGTAATAAGATAAATATCTTAATAATATCTCTGAAAAAAAGATGTTGGTTAAATATCAAGAATATGATTCTGCCTTGCCTACTCTATTATAATCCTTTGATACCACAACGATTACAATAGTATATATATACCCATTTTTAATAATTAGGTTTATTGATTTACTAATAAAATTTAATCCTTACACACCCAACAGTAAAATAACAAACTTAAAAACACATTATATGTATTCAAAAAAGAAAAGTTACTATAACTCTCCTTGTTTAACCTTTATAAGAATTTCTTCTAAAAGACTTAAAAGACTCCCTACATTACCTTCAATTTTAAAATGAAAATTACTGTTATTTTGTCCTTCACAATTAAGAAATTTATTCTCAATATCTATATATTTATTATATGTCTTAGAGAATAAACGATATTTACTATTCTGCAAATCTTTATTGGCAAGATTTAAAGTTAACTTTACATTATTTTTTTTATTTTTTATAATGTCTATATAATTAATCAATTCATTATGATCAAAAACAATACATTGACTACCAAGCAAATTTCTATTTGATATTGATGATAATCTATCAAGCCCAGAATCAAAAACAAATTTGACACCTAAAGAATCAAACTCTTTATTCTTTAAATGCTCATTAAGCCCTTTTACAGTCTTAATACCCAATTTCCCTAAATACGCTGAACTTACCAATAGACCAACTTTGCCAAAAGAAAAACTATTAGCTTTTTCTGAACTACTCTCATAAACACTTCTTCTTGTTGCAATATGATGACTGCCCAATACTCGATGATCAGTCTGTGATGTAGATTCAGACTTAGTATCTACAAATTCAAACTTTAAATCAAGATCTATAGGAAATTCTTCAACATAATAATACCTATGACTATCAAAAATTACCTCAGCATAATCCTTAATAAGACCAGACGATGGCTTACTAAACACATCATGACTACAACTAAATACTATAAATAACAAGGTCAAAACAATATTTTTAACAACTTTCACTTTAATCTCCTATATAAACTAAAAATCAACCCATATTAACAATACTAGTACATACTAATAAAAAAACACCCTCCCCCAAATTTGACCATAAATTCTATCCCTCCCTAACTCTATCGCATTAATATCTGTAATATTCACCAAATTAGCCTTAAAGAAAGGCTAAGCTACTCTTTAACATTTCCTATATCAATTCATATAAAATCATTAAGACATTGAAAATCTCAATCTAGAGAAAAAGACAAATTATGGAAAGCTTAAAAGATAAATGGACTACTTAAGATCAGGTTATATCTTTACTTGTTTTTATTATCATTAAGTTTTTTTTCAAAAAGCAAACTTAAAGTTTTAGACCTTACTTGAATTTTCTGATTTTTAAGCTGAGTTTCCTTTTCTACATGAACCATCCAATCATCAAGACCTTTATCTGCTCCATACTGCTCCTGAAAATCTCTAAACTCTCTATCCAACTGTGCAGTAGTGTAATCAACTTGAGCCATAAAATCTTCAATATCCATTTGTTCAGACTTTAAGCTTTTTCTCTTAGGGAACTTAATTACTTTCATACAACGATCCTTAAACAAGTAAGAATAAAATAAATATTTTCATAAAAATAAATTAAAAACACTTATATAGTATATACTATATATTAATCCAAAAAGCATAATTTCGTAAACTATACTTGTATTGAAACAAAAAAATCTTAGGGTACCCACCTTAGTATCTCAAATATCTTTTTCATGAATACTATTACGGTATATCTGGATCCACAAATCTCACTACTTGCAAAAACCCAATTTACAATTGAGATAATGTTAATATGACAGCTCTGATGACTTCAATAATCGTATATTTTTGTATAATTCTATTCATATCATGTTCTTAAAAAGAATAAAATAGGATTATTTTCAATTTGTATATATTAAAAAAACTTCCAAGTCCCTTATCCTAATGCCTAAAATACTAATTTCAACTTTATATTCATTCACTGCCAATAAATATTGTAAATATACTTTTATAAGAACAACAATCGCTGAATTTTGTACGTTTATATTCTTTAAATAACAAATCAATATAAACATACAGAAATAATTCAATAATTCAAACCTTATATATAGTGAATATGTTTGTATCCATAGTACCTATTAAAATATCAAATTATGAAATTAAATAGCAATGGTAGAAATGACCTAGGTTAGGTCTCATGCTATAAGGAAATTGATGTTTTAAATATTAAAATTCTTTTAATAATAATGCTTATTAAAAGAACAATTCAACTAATTAAATATTAATTTTTAAGCTAAAAATTATAGAATGAATTTTTTATATCCATAAATTCCACTCAAATAACAATACATTGGAAACAAATCAAATTTCCCAAAATCATCATTAAAGATTCAAATCTTAAAGTCAAAAATAAAATTACATGCACCAATCAAAGCATAATAATAAATAAAAATTGGTTATTTAAATCCCAAAAAAATTAAATATCCTACAAAGGCACAGAATTATATCTAAATAACCTAATAATAATTCTCAATTGTACAAAGTTTATATATAAACTTAATCTTCTCTTATAAGAGAAGATTCAGAAAATTTATAATCAAACGAAGGTGATAAAATTTCAATGGAATTGATATTATCTACACTAGATCTTATATCATCATCATTGAAATGAGCATCTATCACAGATAAATAATCATCTAATGAAAGTTCAATTTTTTCTCTTAGATCATTTTTCACTTCTGTATATTCTACTTTTACCTCATCATTCATCTTAAATGTAAGTTCTCCGTTATCTAAATTCTCAAAATCTAAAATAAGCTCATTAACAGATTCAAGTTCCCTTATACTGTTTAAATTTCTACTGATTATATTAAGCATATTTTTGATTTCATCTTCATCTAATACTAAAATTCTATTTAATTTATCAACTTTACTAGCCAAAGCTTTTTCCAAAAATTCTAATGCTTCTTTCTGTACTTCATTTAGATTGTTTTCCAATCTTTTCTTACAACTTTCTAATGAATCTTGTTCCAAAATTATTTTTGATACCATATTATTGTGCTCAAAATCCTCATTTACAATTACTCGTTCACCTATACAATCTATATCACTTTGTACGGGAAATAATGCACTATCCTGTAACAGATAACCATTTAACCTTTCCACTTCCAAAATGTCTACTTTTGCAACTTCTTGATCATCTATATAATCATTTAACACTCCTTTTTTAATTGCTCCTTGATCATTATTGTCTATGTCAGTTTGATTAAGATTATTTTTTCCTATTTGTTTCTTACTATCTTTAGCATGTTGCCAAACAGATTTGTCTACATGGGTATCATTCTGCTCAAAATAATTGCTGTCCAAAAGCAGATTTAAACCATCTTCGTAAGATCGGATACTTACATTATCTTTTTTATCCACACTACAACCATTTAAGGTAATAAATAAACAAATAACAATACCCGAAAAATTTATCTTAACACTCATAAACAATGATTTTTCATTGTACTACAAAATTATAAATTTTAAAACTTTCATTCTCAATAACCTTAAGGTACCCTCAATATATAAACACTATACACACGTGCATATAAAATCCTTTAGAAAACATTCGTGATTGAATTTATGATATCAATAAAGACAGATAGAATGTAAATATATAAATTTCAACTTCCTGAAGGCTACAGTAAACTAAAATTATTAAAAATGTCTCTAGCCAAACAGGTTAATATACCAAGCTTTTCAAGCTCCATAATTATTAGTTCAGGAAAAGAAGAAATACTTCTTGTAGCATCGGTTATTAAATAAGACCGAAATCCTAAATTATGGGCATCAATTATTGTTTCCTTTACACAAAAGTCTAACGCTAAGCCTACTATAAACACTGCATCAATTCCATTGAATTGAAGATAATCCAAAAGACCTGTTAATTTTTTCTTACAAGAATCATCATAAAATCCACTGTAACTGTCATAATTCTCATCCTGTCCCTTTAAAAAAACAGCCTTCACTTTATCAATATTTAAATCTTTTGGAAATTCTGCTCCCCATGTATTTTTTACACAATGCTTAGGCCAACCTTGACAATTAGAATCACTCAAAAAACTTACATGATTCTCACAATGCCAATCCTTAGTTGCAACAATGTGTTCAAAGTATTTTTGAAGTTGATTTATCAAGGGAATAATCTCATTACCTTGAGGAACAGAAAGAGTCCCTGACTCCAAAAAATCATTTTGGATATCTACTAAAATTAATGCCGCTTTCTTTAAATTTAAACTAAAAGAGGTTCTTCCCATTAAACTCATCATAATCTCTCCTCACAGTACTAAGATTGTTATTTTAAAATACCGTCACTCATATCTGATATGATACAAAACTGTAATTTGAACATAAGAATAAAAAATTAAAAACACTTAAATTCTGTATCCTATAAGTTATCATAGGATAATAATCTGCTTCAAAATACAAAAATACCTTTAATATTACAATTAATAATCTCAAATTTATTAATTTGATTGCTTTAAGAATATTTGCTATATCAAAATTATATATAGCTAATTATTTAATACATAAGAAAAATAAAATTAAAACAATAAGACATGTAAAATGTTTTTCACTATTTTTAAATCTAAGCAAGCTAAGAGTTAAGCATCTCAAAAAGTCTTCGGGCATTAATATGATATTTTCCACCATAATATAACATTCTAGAACTTCTAACTTATGTATCAAATGGTTTTTCATATTTTATAGCCAAATTTAATCTTGAGGTTTTATTGTTCTTCATAAACTTTATGTTTAATTAAATGAACACTCTAATTTTGTAAAACATCATATCGGACTTACAAAATTATGATATAAAGTCTCAATATAAAGAAAAATTTATCTTTGATAATGGTCAATAATCTTAACGATATCTTTGTTCGTTTTTATTCAAATAATATTAATGTCAGCTCTTCTTAAAGGTTTTGTGTTATTTAAGGTAAATGAGCCCCATTGTATAGGGTTCATTTACCTTCTTTTAATTCATAAATATATAAAGTCTATTTGTATCCTTTTGGAAAAGTTCTTTTTTTATTGAATTACTTGCTTTGTTGATTATGGTAGTAATTCATTTTTAATACAATTCATAGAAATACATCTTATTGGTCAAACTTTAGATATGCTAAAACTGAAAATAGAACATCTAATATTGACTTTTCTAAGACATTATGATTATTTAGTAATAAAAAATTAAAGGTTTTGTTAGAAGTTTTAAAATTAAAACCTCTAACAAAACCTTTAATTGGTTTTATAATTTCTTTTTCTGAAAGAGTGATACGTAAATGTATCAAATCTTAAATAGATTATACAACAATTCTGTTGATTTTCAAATATCTATATTTAAAATGAAAGAAATAATTTTTACTAATTTTGTGTTTTTTAAATTAACCTGTATTTTTTTAAAATATTTGCTAAAATGAATTGTAAGACTTGCTTGTATATTTGTACAAGTCGGTGAAATACTGGTTTTTTAGGTAATATAAGGGAAAATAATGGACAAAAAGCTCCTTTCCTTTTATTTTTTTCTCAATTGATGTTATAAACATTAGGATTATTTTTGTTTTTTCTCTATCCATTTAGTTATTATTTCACCGGTTAAATTCTTGTTATAGAAAGCATATACTTGTTTTTCAATTTCTAAAGTAATGTTTAATAGTTTCTTGTAATATTCAGTATTTATTTTATCTTTTCTTAGCAGAGAATAAAAGTTCGTAAGATAACATATAATGGAACCTGTCTTAAATCTAAATTCCATACAGACGCACCATCTTATGGTATAAGACTCATTTTTTTCTGTATTTGTAATTATTAAAGGCTTCTGTATTTTTTTGATAGAATAACGAATTCCTAGGAAATCATCTTTTTCTTTGACACTGAATAAATGAAATGTGTATATTTTTTTTTCTTTGTTGGGATTTGAGTATTTTTTAAGTGCTATTAAGAACTTTTGTTTTTGTTTTCTGTTTACACCAAATATATAAAAGTCATTAAATAGTTTTGTGTGATATATTTTTTTTCCTTCTATCTTTTCTATTTTATCGAATATATTCTTGACATTTGCTTGAGATGTATTTAATTTTAGAGTTTTTGCTTTTTTTTTCAGTTGCTTAAACAAATTGTCCATTTTTATTCCTTAGACTTAAAATAATTAATTTAGGATTTGCCTAGTATTTCTAGGAGATCATAGTAGTATTGATTGTTAATTATTTTGTCATAATTTAAATTGTTTGTTTTATCTAGATAGTGCTTTAATATTGGCACTAAGGTTTTGGTGTCCGCTTTTTGCTTTAATTGTTCAAGTAATATGCTGAATATATTATTTCTAATATTGTCTTTAGTGTTTTTATTTAATCCCTTTATTGACTTTATTGTTTTGTTTTGATCTTTGTATTTTTTGTTTGTACTTAATTTATTGGTTTTGTATTTGTGATTTTTGTGTGTTTTATTTAATTTTTCTTTTGTTTTCATGTTATATATATTATTATATATATTACTTATACACTCCCATTTTTCTTCATTGATATTTTTTGAACACAGATATTTATGAACTCTTTCATTGAATTTTTTTTCTCTTTTTATTTTAAAGTATAAGTTTATTTTATGATAACATTTATTTTTTGGATATTTGAGTTGATAATAAATTTCTGTTCCATAGTTCTTTCCTAGATGTTTATAGTAGTTAATAGTTATCTGTAATTCTTTTTCTAATTTGTATAAGTAGCTTTGTAGTGTTTTAATCTTTATAATTTTTTGACCATTTCTTTTCAGATTATTATTAAAGTAGTAAAGTATATTGCTTTGGGTATACTTTTTTAAATTTAAGTTCATGTAATTTAGTGTTGATATTAGCACTATCAACTTATGTTGATGCTTATTAAATTTTTTTTGTTCTTTGTTATGAGATTTTTTTAAGATTTTCAATTGATTTACCCCTTCAAAAAAAGCTGTGGGTATATTGTATATGAAATATTATATTTTGTCAATAATATATTTTTTTTGCTTAGTAAATTTTTCATGGCGAATCAGTGTTTGTTTAAAATAATAACTAAACTATTGAATTTTCATGTTTGTTTTTTAGATTTTGCCAGACTTTTTTCAAAGTCTTTTTTTATTTTTTTTATGTATTCTTTGTCTTGAATAAAGATCCTTTCCATAAGGAAACATGTGAATTGTTGGTTTGTTTTGTAAAAGTTGTAAGCATCTTGGTTTTTAAGTTTCAGTTTAATTGATTTGATTAAATTCGATGTCTTTTGTTTTTTTTGAGTTTCTTTAGTTGATAGAAAAAAATATGTGTTCATTATTCCTTTTTCAATTATGGATTCTTCGTTGATTAAGTTGTTCTTGAGCCCTTCTGCAATAGCTAGATATGCATAAACTTGGGTTCTGGCTAGATTATAATTTTTGATAAATGTGCTAAAGTTTTTATAACCGTCTAATTTGAATAGTTTTTTGTCATTAATTTCTTTTAATATTTTCATGGTTTCTATTTTGTTGTAGATATCTTCTTGTAAGTTTATTTTAAGTTTTGCTTTTAATTTTTCGTAAGTTTGTATATTTATATCATTAGTATTTTTTTGGAGAGAGTTGTTTTTTTCAATAATCCTTTTATTTAGTTTAAATTTATTTTTCTTCATATGATCTTCCTGAAATTTGTTCGGCACCGAACAAATTTTTTAATGCTTTTTTGTAGTCTGATATGTAGTCTTCGTTTAAAGAAAAGCCAATATTTTGTGCAATTCTTTTATTTAAATCCTCTCTCTCTCTTATAGATCCAATAAAATTAGAATTTTGTTTTAGAATATCTAGGTAAAATTTATTTGAATTGTTATTTTTAAGTCTGGTGTTTAATATGTAGATGGGTAAGTTTAGGTCCAATTGTTTAACTTTAAAGTTAAGTGCTTCTAGGCTTTCTATAGACCATTTTTCGGCGGGAATTGGAGATATAACAAAATTAGAAACAACAAGAGCATTAATTAGTGTAAAATCTAGGCTTGGATTAGTATCAATTATTATGTAATCATAAGTATTTTTAATAAAATAAAGTGCTTTTTTTAGTCTGGTTTCTTTGAATGGTAAATTATCATTATTAAAAAAGTGTAAGTTTAAGTAACTAGGGATAAAATCTAAATTTTGATTTATATTGCAAATACTATTATTAATATCCAGATTTTTTTGTAAGATTTCATATATATTTATATTTTCTACATTGATTCGTGTTTTTTCAAGATATTCATTAAAGTAACTTGTGAGGCTTGCTTGAGCGTCCATATCAATTAGTAAGACGCTAAATTTTTTGGAGAGAATAGTAGAGAAAAGAATGGCAGAAGTACTCTTTCCTACTCCCCCTTTAATTGATGCTATGGTTATTATTTTTGTTCTTTTTTTATCCATTTGGTTATCATTCCTTTGCATAAATTTTATTGTAAAACATGTGTTTATCTTGCAATTTTTATAGTAATATCTAATAATATTTTTAATATTCCATAATTTATTTTATCTTTTCTTAGCAAAGAATAAAAGTTTTGTAAGGTTTTATATAATAAAAATCCGTTTTATATTTAAATATTATACGAATACATTATATTATATAGTATAATATCCATTTTTTTCTATATTTGTAATGATTAAGGACTTCTGTATTTTTTTTTGATAGAATAACAAATTCTTTAAAAATTGTCTCATTTTTTGTACTGAATGAATATATATATTTTTTATTGGGATTTTTAATGTTTTTTTTGAAAGTTTTTAAGAATTTATATTTTTGTTTTCTGTGATATAGTTATCTTTGCTATTATAGACAATTATTAATTGATTTTTTTATTCCTTTAATAAGTGAGTTGATACTTTTAACATTCTCGGGTAAAATATCGCTTTTAACAGTATTTCTAATAACCATTTCTTCGGTAAAATTTTTTGTCACTGTAGTATTTATTGTAATAAATACTACAGTGACATTCTGATTATCTTAAGTTTTTATTAATGGACTTTGATTTGATAAGTATAGATAATATAGGAAGTTTTAAAGCTTTGTTTCTAAACTCAATAGCTAATTTAGGAAAGAGGATTTTTCAGTTTTTGTATCATTTGAAGTAAATGTGTTGGATATGCTTGGTGTCTGAGACCGAGATTAAAAAAAGTGATATAGGAGGAGTATTTTACTGATATTGAAAATACCATGAAAATAGTTAAAGAGGGTATTATCTTGATTAGCACTATCAGAAGAAAATTTTTAACAGCCTCTTTGTTAATATACAATACAAAATAACTTTTATCAAGTGAATTAACGAATTTATCTTTAAGATTATAATTAAATATTAAATCACAACTAATAACACTTTAAGAGCAACCTTAATCTTAAACATTTGTTTTGTTTCTTGTATTAATTCCTTTTTTAAATAGAAGTATTGTTAAATAGTACAAGATTATCTTATAATTATTTTCTTTTTCAGAAAAATGTATAACATATATTTTATTTTTTGAAGGGAAATTTTATACTAATATCATATAAATAT
>NZ_CP075396.1 GCF_023035875.1 Borrelia puertoricensis | reverse complement strand
TAGTTTAGTTTTTAATAGTATAAAATACTAGTTAAGCTAATCTTAAAAATCTCATTCTGTACGATTTAGTTTTTATTTCTATGTCTATGCTCATAACACACTTTTTTAATTGATTCAAATACTTTCTCTTCAGGATCGTTTTCAATAAGAGGAGGTGGTCCTGAAGGAGAACTAGGAGGATTTAAAAACATAAAATAATTATCAAAAACATCAGTGAGTCTTTTCTCTATTTTATAATAATCTTTTGCATCTATATTAAGCTTTTCATCTCTACCCTCTATATTAAGTGGATTATCTTTGCCATATTTAATATGCTTAAGTAATTCTTTAACTTTTCCCTTATCATTCAGTTTTAATAAAAACCTTTTAATATATCCCTCTATTTTAGATACATCTCCTTGTAAATAAATATCAAAATGACTTGAACCACCCTTAGGTAATTCATTTTTTAACGCATTAACAAAAAAAGTTAATGTATCAAACTCTTCTTTATTAAGCTTAAGATTATCTCTCCAATCTGACTTTAAATTAACATGCCCTAGATTTTGAAATAAATCACCTTTATTATCAGAATTTTTAAATAATTCACAACTTACAAAACAAATTATACAAAATATAAATACAATTCTATATATAAAATTTATCTTCTCTCTCACACACAAAATCCAACATCAACTTACTTTTTATAAAGTATATCTCATTATTACTGTTATTCAACAGAATAATAGAAAAACTTTATTTTTATTATTTAATATTAAGCTTATCTTTTAATCTATTTAATGCCTTATCATCCAATTTGAGTTTACTAATATTTAATGCACCAGAAATAGCTATTATCTCTTCATAAGACAACCTACACCCTTTTAAGATATGATTCTTAAAACTTTTAGTAGCAATAGGCACAAGCTTTTCAATAACATCAAGCAATATTTTGGCATATTCACTCATCTCTTTTGATGAATTTTCACTAACCTCTTTCGATTCATTTAATGCCAACCTTAATTTGATAAAATGAAAAAGATTATTTAAATCAATCTGCCAATACCATTCAGTATACAAGCTTAAAGGTAAAGCTATTCTAGAAACTTCTTTTGAAACATTACTATTTATCATATCTTGATATAACTTGTAACAAGTTTTTTGACTCTCTCTTAAATCACTTAACACATTCTTTGCAAAATTAGCTTCAATTTGATTACTCTCAATATTTTGTATTTTTAGATCCTCCTCTAAAGGCACATAAAACTCTTCTCTAAGAAAACTATATGAACCAGATACTTCATTAATCCTTGCTGTTCTATGTCTCATCCATTGCCTTGCAACAAATATAGGAGCCTTAATATAAAATGTAAAAACCACTTGTTCAAATGGACTTGTGTGCTCATTTCTAACTAAATAATCTATAAGTTCAGCATCTGTCCTCCTAATTCTCTCACCTCGATATGAAATCCTTGCTGCATTCAATATTCTCTCCTCACTACCCATATAATCAACAAGTTTGATAAAGCCTTTATCTAAAACCTTATATTCCTTATTTAATAAATCTTCTCTCTCAATATCAGTATTCAAAACAATTACACCTCAACACCTTAAAATAATTCACTAGTTATTCAATTTAAATCATTATATAGTTTTTAGAAACTTATTTAAATAAAATTAAAGAAGGTCCCTTATAAAGGAACTCTTCTTGAAAATACTAATATTATAAAATATTTAAATTTTTCAGTCTCTATCTTGAAAGATTACCTAGAGCAGACTTTGCCTCACTAATAAGTTCTTCTATTTCTTTTATCTTTGCCATTGCTTCAATTAACTTCACAGAAGAAGATTCTAGTTGTTCTAAAGAACTTTCCGCATTACTTCGTGCCTTTCTAGCTAGAAAATCACCATTCCCTCTTCTTGACCAGTAACTTCTACGTTTGTTATTTCTTAATCTGTCAGTAATAGCTTCTTTTAAAATCTTTTCAGAATCTTCAAAAAAATATTTTGCAGAACTTCTTTCATTAAGTCCAACCTCAACTTCATTCATAAGCCTCTCGAGATTAGACCTTTCATCATTTAACTTATTTTGCAATTGAGTTAACTTTCTTATCTTTTCTATATTTTCCTTACGCTTTTTGGTTAGTGATATTCTTTCACTCTGAATTTTTCCCATTATATCATAAAAATCAGCTCTTCCTCGCTCACATCTATCTTTAAGCTCAAGTGCATTCTTAATTAATTGCTGGAATCCAGAATCTCCAAGAGCACCTTTTACTTTTTCAATTTCTGCTTGTGCTTCTTTTTCGGATTCAGTACTTGGAACTAAATCTTTTTCTTCTATTTTTATTACTTCTTCTTGAGGATAGTATGGATACTCTTGCCTAAACACCTCAAATCCCGCATTAACAGGTTTTACTTCCATGTCTTGTTGTATTTCTACTCCTTCTTCAAGAGAATCTATAACAACTTCTTTTTGTTCCTGATTTCCTTGTTCATGGTTTAAATATTTATTATCTTTGCTTTCATCTAAAACCTTTTCCCTTACTTCATTTAATAAATCATTAAGGGCATTCATATCACATGATAACAAACATAATAATGCTAACATACATACTGATAAAATATTTCTCTTCATATCTCCCTCCTGGGATATTAGATTATTTAATTATTGAATCTCGATATTGAAATACAATAATTACTGACAAATGTACACCCTTTTATTTTAAATAACAAAAATAAATTCCATAAAACCTCAATTATTCTATTCTGTAATAATTAAAGGTAATTCAAAATTATTTTAATAAGTAAATTTATACAATAAAGAACAAAAATATAATCTTAATCTAAAACTTGTAATCAATCACATCCAATTTAAACTTAAAAAAATAAATAATCAAAAAACAATTAACTAAAGTAAACATATCATTCAATAAAAACAAAAACTAAGAAACCTGGTTCCTACCTTTACTTTCAGAATAATTTTACTCACTTACTAATCAAAACTAATCTCATAATACTTACTTACACCTAATTAATATGGAACTGAATAAAAGTTACTGTCTTATCTTTAGTACAAATATCTATATAAATAAAGTCATTTGAGGAAAACGAATCTTATAAAAAGAATAGTTTTCCTCAAATGACTTTATTTAGTTATATATTTATTTTGTACTAGTTATTTATGTTAACTGTTAAAATTGCAGGTGTAATAGCATTTCAAGATTTATTTTATTATTTAATCGTTTAGTATATCTTCTAATTGCTATTAAAAATACTGTTGAAATTACTTTACAAGCACTAAAAACAGTTCTTGCGATAGATTAAATGTCTTAGAATTAGCACTAATAACAACACCATTAGCTGCATAAACAGATTTATCTTAACCTTTCTTAACATTAAACAAGATTGCTACAGGAACAAATAAACTAAATTAACTATAAGAGGTTAAAATACGGTTTGAAGATTCTCTGCATTACTACCGAACTATTCAACTTTTTAATTTCATTACAACTAATATAGAAGGCAGACTTAGAGATAAGTTTGCCTTCTAATCTTAATTTTAAGTAATGAATCTAACTATCTATTTTACTGCTGAGCTGCTGGTTTTGGGGATCTAGCTTTATCTATTTTTTCTTTTGCTTTCTCAAGAACATTCTTTTACTGCCTTCTTAATTATATCCTCTATTGATACCAATAACTTATTTACTGCACTTACTCCTACTGCTTGTACTACTTTGTCATCATCATTATTATTCGCAGCTAATTTACCATCCTTAACTAAAGAACGTAATGCTATACCTCCTGCTACAGCTGCTGCTTTAGCTACATCTTTTGCTAACTGACCTGTATCACTTCCTCCTCTTGCAAACTTTAGTGCACTTGTCTGTGCAGTTGCATCAACTGCTAGTGCTGCATCAGCATCACTTTCTTGTGACTTAACTATTGAAGCTAATATTTCTTCACCACTAACTGCTGCTACTATTGCTGCGGCTTTATCTCCCACAGCTGCTCCTGCATTAGCACCTGCAGCTAAGACTTTTACTCCATCTTTATTATCTGCATTACCTACTTTTACTGCTACATTTCCAGCTTCTGGCTTTGGAACACCTACCTTACCTGCTTCTTCTACAATTCCTTTCAATGCATTATATACTTTCTTTAATTCAACATCAGTTGGTGCTGTGCCTTGAGCATTACTTGCAGCCTCACCTACTGGTTTAGCATCACCGATATCTTTTAAAGAGTCCAAATGAGTTTTTAATGTGTTTAAAATAGACTTAGCAGAATCAACTGCACTTCTAATTATCTTGTTTAGCTCACCTTTATCAAGCTCTGTCTCTGACTTTTTTGCTATCTTTTCTAATTCTGTTGATGCGTCTCCAAGCTTAGCACCTAAGCTGTTAAAATACCCTCCTACATCCTCTTTCTTTGTAGTTGATTTAGCAGTAAAACCTAATGTACCAGAAAGTAGCTCTAAAAATGCATAAAAAGCATTCTTAGCACTTCTACCTACATCCATGAGAACAGAACTTAAACTGCTCCCTCCTGTAGCTGCCCCGCCACCATTAGCCGAATCAACCGACTGTTGTCCACTGCCACAACTAAGAAGTAAAAATAAAGTCAAAAATAACGCACATAAAGTAATTCTTTTCATTATCACGTGCCTCCTTTTTACCTCAGAAAGACTATATAAACACAAAAGGAAAACAATTCTTATGAAAAGAAAAGTTTTCCTCAAATGACTTTATTTAGTTATGTATATTGTTATTAAATTCTAACTAGTTTTTCTTAGCTTCAGAAGCCTGATTATCATTAGTTAAAGTAGTATCAGTAGGATTAATATTCATAGCATCTTTAATAGTTTTAAGGCCTGAGTCAATAGTATTTCTTATTGCTATTGTTAAAGTATCTAATGCTTTAGTAACTGCACTTATTGCTGCACCTTTAACTGCAGTAACAGCATCATCAGCAGCAGCACTAGGACCAGCAAATTTACCATTCTTAGCCATCGCTCGCAGTGCTATACCTCCTGCAATAGTAGCATCTTTAGGGGCAGCTCCAGCATTCTGAGAAGTAGCTAATTTAACAGCATCACCATCATCCTTAATCATAGCTTGTAAAATGTCAGCGCCAGTTACAGCCCCAACAGCTTTAGCAGCATCAGCTGCAACCTTTTTTGAATTGTTAACATCACCAACAGCTCCCGCACCAGTAGCAAATAATTTACCTGATTCACCATCCCCAGCAGCAGCGGTTCTTGCAGTAGAACCATCACTAGCCTTTTTATCATCCCCAGCATCGGAATTTCCTTTTTTTTCACCAAGTACCACATCTACAATTGATTTAATACCCTTTACTAGTTTATCGACTTCACTACCAGCAGCACCACCGTTATTCTGAGCAGCAACATTACCAAGCAGGTCATTACTATCAGTACCAATAGCCTCACTAGCAGTCTTAGCACCCTGGATTATTTGATCAAGAGTATTAGTAATTAGAGATTTTACAGCGGTATCAGTAGCCTCTGCATTAGGATTATTATCAGATTTCATGTCAGCAACAATTTTCTCAAGAGATGTCTTAGTAGATGAAAGAGTATCATGCATAGTCTTAAAATAGTTCCCAACATCAGATTTTTTAGTAGTAGTATTAAAACCTAAAACCCCTCCAACCATATCAGAAAGGGAAGTAAAAACATTTAAGAAATCATTACCTAAACTAATCACAGACTTTAAGAACCTACTCTGAGGATCTTCCATCTTAGTAGTACCACTGCCACAGCCAAGAAGTAAAAATAAAGTCAAAAATAACGCACATAAAGTAATTCTTTTCATTATCACGTGCCTCCTTATTACTTTTTAAGAGGCAAAAAAGACTTCGAAATGATATAACAATAAACCATATTGATTGTTGTTAACGAAAAATTAAATGATTTTGATAAAAAAAAATAATTGATAATATCTCAATTAAATAAATCTACTTTACTAATAATGACATTAATGCTAAGAATATTCCTATATTAAGGGTAATTAGAGTTCCAAACATCCAACCATGAAGTCTTAATGTACTCTTAAGTTCCATTTTGTTAACATCAATTTTATTATCCAAGTCTTTAATATCAGATTTCAATTCAATTCTAACAGTATCAATCTTATTATCAAGTTCATTGAACTTAGTATCAATTTTGATGTTAAGATTATTCTCAACAGTATCGATTTTAGTATCTAGATCTTTAATGTCAGATTTTAATTCACCTCTAACGTTATCAATCTTATTATCAAGTTCATTGAATTTAGTATCAATCTTGATGTTAAGATTATTCTCAACAGAATCAATTTTGTTATCAAGGTCTCTAATGTCAGATTTTAATTCACTTTTAACGTTATCAATCTTGATGTTAAGATTATTCTCAACAGAATCAATTTTGTTATCCAAGTCTCTAATATCAGATTTTAACTCATTTCTAACGTTGTCAATTTTATTATCAAGGTCTCTAATATCGGCTTGTAAAGTTGCTTCTACCTTTTCAAGCTTAAGGTTAAAAGTAGTCTCTAAATACTCAATATCCTTGTGCGTAAGCTCATTTTTATAATATCTGTAAGAGAGATCAATAGCAATATCTCTATTTATACCAGCTTTAGTAAGTTCAGCTATAACCATTTGTTGAGTAACTACTGGTTGAGCAAGTCCCATAAAACACTCCTTATGTAATTATTATATAATATGTTAACTGTTATAGGAACCTTATGTTAGTAAAATATGATTTAAGAGGGTACCTAACTATAACATAAATATTTAGTGTATATTTTCTTTAGTTTATTAATTAGTTTAAACTAATCATATGTTATTAAAATTGATATCAGTACTATTTAAATATGAGTATTATTACAAATATATAGATAAAAGGAAAACAATTCTTATGAAGAGAAGAGTTTTCCTCAAATGACTTTATTTAGTTATGCATATTTTATTGATAATAATTTATTATTGTCCACTAGTTGCTGCATCTACAGGTGTATTAACATCTGCAGATTTATCTTCTTGTTTAACAGCTGCTAGTGCATCACTGCTTGTCTTTAACCCACTATCAATAGTATTTCTTATTGCTATTATTAGCGTACTTAATGTTTTGTTTACAGCACTAGCAGCAACACCATTAACTGCATTGGCAGATTTCTCTTCAGTCTTAGCAGCAAATTTACCATCCTTAGCCATTGCTCTTAGAGCTATTCCAGCAGCAATAACTGCATCCTTTTGTGCTTCATCTTTAATTTCTTTATTAGCCTCTTTCTTGGCAGCAGCAATCTCAGCAGCATTTTTTGCTTTTTCAATCTCAACATCATTATTAGCAGTCTCACCAGACTTAGCAATAGATTGTAAGATATCAGCCCCAGTTACAGCTCCGATTGAAGCACTAGCTGCTGCTGCCTCTGCATCAGTACTATTAGCGTTAGCACCAAGTAACTTACCAATTGTTTTTTGCTGTTCATCTTTGGTTTTAGTAGCATCTCCATCACCATCTTTCAAAACCACACCAACTATTTCTTTAATCCCTTTAACAAGTAAGTTAACACTTGTAGTGTCTGCTGCTACAGCATCTTGACCAGCAGTAGTAGCACCACCAATAGCATCGCTACCAGTGGCCCCTTTAGCAGCTTCCTTTGCTCCTTCTGCGATCTTGTCTAATGTGTTAGTGATAAACTTATCAACAACTGTCTTAACTTTCTCATAATTCCCATTTTTAGTAACTTGATCTTGTAACTTCTCTTTAACAGATGTCATAGTGTTTTCAATAGAAGTGAAATAGTTACCAATGTCAGATTTCTTAGTCTCAGCATTAATACCAAAGGCTCCAGCAACCATATCACTAAGAGAAGTAAAAACATCTAAGAACCCTTTACCTAAATTAGCAATAGAGTTTAAGAATGTGGTTTTAGGATCCTCAGCACCAGTAGTACCACTGCCACAACTAAAAAGTAAAAATAAAATTACAAATAAGCAATATAAATTATCATCAAATGATAAAACAAGATAAAATCAATGAATAAATATAAGGACCAAAAGAAAAAAAGAAATCAAAGGAATCATAAGAAGTATAACAAAGTAGTAAAGGAAGTAAATAAAGAAATAAAAGAACAAAAAAAGCTAAGAGAAGCAAACTCTTAGCTTATTATTTATAGACTTTATTTTATAAGAAAATAACGATCAATTAAAAACTAATCTTATAATAATAATTTATCTTTAGTTAGAGGGTTTAACAGAAGTTGAAAGCTCCTTAATTGCAGACGTTACTGCAGCTTCAGCATCTTTTAACAAAGTATCAACTGCTGTATTTAAATCACCAAGCTCTTTTGCTCCATTCTCCCCACTAGGCTTACCATTTCTATCTATAGCTTTTTGTGCATTATCATCAGTAGTTGCTCCACTATCAACCGCTAACTCACCAGTTTTATTTTTCAACTTATTTATAAATGCTTCAGCTGCAGTCGTAACACCACTAACTTTTTGGGTTAAATTTTGTTGATCTTTAATAAATTCTGAAATTTGCAAAGCTTTTGATTTTTTTACTATATCTAATGTGATACTAAAAACTCCTGCTATCAATGCAGTATTTTTACCACTATCAGTACCAAGTGTATCTTGATTCTGAATTTTCTTACCAATAGCTTTAGCAAGCTCATCAATGGACTTAACTAAAGAATGAACTTCTGTAACACTCTTAGCAAAAGCAACAGAGTCTTTGATGTTCTTAGTTATTTTAGCTAAATCAATAACAGTGCCATCAGATTTAGCCACTTCATCATCTGTAAGATTTTTTCCTGAAGTATTACAAGATAAGAGTAAAAATAAAGTCATTAATAACGCACATAAAGTAATTCTTTTCATTATCACGTGCCTCCTTATTACCTCAGGAGGGCAAGATACAACTAAAAGGAAAACGAATCTCATGAATAGAGAAATAGTTTTCCTCAAATGACTTTATTTAGTTATGTATTTGTTATTAATTCTGTGATTATTTTTTAGTTTCAGAGGTTGTATTATCAGTAGTTACAGGGGTATCAGTAGAATTAAATTTCATAGCATCTTTAACAGTTTTAAGTCCCACGTCAACAGTATTTCTTATAGCAATAGTTAAAGTACCCAATGCTTTAGTTACTGCGCTTATTGCTGCTCCTTTAGCAGCAGTAACATAATCAACACTATCAGCAGTAGGACCAGCAAATTTACCATCCTTAGCCATAGCTGTTAATGCAATAGCACCTGCAATAGTTCCATCTTTAGCATTAGCCTTGGCAGCCTCAACAGCAGAATTAGCACCATTTTTAATCATGGCTTTCAAGATGTCAGCGCCAGTTACAGCCCCAACAGCCTTAGCTGCATCAGCTGCAACCTTTTTTGCATTAGCATCATCACCAGCATTAGCAGCAAATAATTTACCTGCTTCACCATTACCATTAGCTGTTCTTGCGCTAAGATCCTCGGCTTTTTTATCAGTACCCGCCTCAGGATTTCCTTCTTTAAGTACCACAGCTACTATATCTTTAATACCCTTAACTAATTTATCGACTTCAGTCCCAACAACACCAGCAGCATTATTAGCACCAACATTACCAATTGGGTCGCCAGCATCACCAATAACCTCACTAGCAGTCTTAGCTCCTTCAATTATTTTATTAAGTATTTCACTAACTAGTTTTTTCACTGCCGTATCAGTAGCCTCTGCATTAGGATTCTTTTCAGATTTCATGTCAGAAACAATTTTCTCAAGGGATGTCTTAGTTGTTGTTAAGCTTTTTTCTATAGTCTTAAAGTAGTTTTCAACATCAGACTTCTTAGTAGTAGTATTAAACCCTAAAACCCCTCCAACCATATCAGAAAGGGAAGTAAAAACATTTAAGAAGTCATTACCTAAACTAATAACAGACTTTAAGAATCTACCCTGAGAATCCTCAGCACTAGTAGTACCACTGCCACAGCTAAGAAGTAAAAATAAAGTTATTAATAACGCACATAAAGTAATTCTTTTCATTATCACGTGCCTCCTTATTACATCACAAGGGCAAAAATACAAACAAAAGGAAAACAATTCTCACAAAGATAAAAGTTTTCCTCAAATGACTTTATTTAGTTATGTATATTGTTATTAATCCTTTATTGTTGTTGTCCAGTAGTTGCTGCTTCTGCAGGTGTAGTAAAATCTGCAGACTTATCTCCTTGTTTAACAGCTGCTAGAGCATCACTAATTGACTTTAAACCAGTATCAACAGTATTCCTAATAGCAATAATAAGAGTACTTAATGCTTTGCCTACAGCACTAGCAGCAACTCCTTTAGCAGACTCAGCTTCAGTCTTCTTTTCAGCAGTATCCTTAACAATAAATTTACCATCTTTAGCCATAGCTCTTAATGCTATTCCTGCTGCAATCACTGCATCTTTTTTGGATTCTGCAGTAGTAAGTTGATCATCATTAGCAGTAGAAGTACCCTTAGCTAAAGCCAAACCTGCTGCATCTTTCACTTCCTTAACTTTACCACCCTTCGTAGCATCAGCATTAGCAGCAGCAATAGCTTGTAATATGTCAGCCCCAGTTACCGCCCCTATTGATGCACTAGCAGCCGCTACATGTTTCTCTTCAGCACCCTTATCATCGGCAGTTTCAGCTCCAAATAACTTACCAATATTCTTTTTATCATCATCAGCTGGGGTAGTTTTATCTGCTTGTCCATTACCTTCTTTTATTACCAAATCAACAATTTGTTTAATCCCTTTAACAAGGTTCTTTACACTTTCTGCATCAGGACCATCACCAGCAGCATTAGATTTGACAACCTCACTAATAGCATTACCTGCAGCCCCAGTAGCAGCTGTCTTAGCTCCTTCAGCGATCTTGTCTAATGTGCCTGTAATAAAAGTATCAACAACTTCTTTTAATTTTGGATAGTTACCATTCTCTGCCACTACAATGTTTAATTTCTTTTTAACAGATGTCATAGTTTTTTCAATATCAGAAAAGTATTTCCCTATATCGCTCTTTTTAGTATCAGCCTTAATACCCAAAGCCCCAGTAATCATATCAGAAAGAGAAGTAAAAATATCTAAGAACCCTTTACCTAAATTAGCAATAGAGTTTAAGAATGTGGTTTTAGGATCCTCAGCACTAGCACTACCACTGCCACAACTAAGAAGTAAAAATAAAGTCATTAATAACGCACATAAAGTAATTCTTTTCATTATCACGTGCCTCCTTATTAACTCAGGGTAGGCAAGATGGTTAGCAATCTTTGAATAAAATAAAAACAAAAACTAAGATTATAGTGCCTATAATCTTAAAGAAATTGGGCATGATATAACAATTAACAATATTAATTGTTATTGATAAATAATTAAATGATTTTGATAAGAAAATAACTGATATACAATCAAATAAAGAAGAGGTTTATTTAACTTAAATTCACTTATTCAACAATGAATAGACTATAGACATTAATGTTAAAAAAATTCCTATATTTAGGGTAATTAGAGTTCCAAACATCCAATTATGTAATCTTGATGTACTTTTAAATTCTGATGCGGTTTTATCAAGTTTATTATCAAGCTCCACCCTATTAATTTCCATATCTTTTCTAACAAGAGAAACCTCATTTCTAACATTATCAATCTTCACATTTAAGTTATTCTCAACAGAGTCTATTTTATTATCAAGTTCAGTTTTAACAGAAATAATCTCAGATTTTAAACTACGCTCTAACATTTCAAGCTTAAGGTTAAAAGTAGTCTCTAAATACTCAATATCCCTATAAGTCAGTTCATTACGGTAATATCTTTTAGAGAGATCATTCGCAATAAAATCTTGCATACCCATCTTAACAAATTCTTGGTATATAATCTCCTCTGTAATATGCCCATTAAAAATTTGTGTACTCTCAACAGAATGTAGTGATGAATCTTGCATAAAAGCTCCTTATGTAATCATTATATAATATCTTAAGTATGATAGGAACCTTATGTTAGTAATATGTAATTTAAGAGGGTACCTAACCATAACATAAATATTTAGTCTATTTTTTTATCTCATAAAAAAGCTCAAATGTAGTCTTAAAATCAATCTGTTATTCAAGGATTGCTATCACTATGATTTAGACCTGAGTATTATTACAAAGTAGTAAAAAAGGAAAACGGTTCTCATAAAGAGAATAGTTTTCCTCAAATGACTTTATTTAGTTATGTTTATTAATAATTATTTATTGTTTCTGTCCACTAGCTGCTGCCTCTGCAAGAATAGTAAAATCTACAGCTTTATCTTCTTGTTTAACGGCTGCTAGTGCTTCACTAATAGACTTTAATCCACTATCAACGGTTTTCTAATAGCAATAATAAGAGTACTTAAAGCCTTACAAACAGCACTAGCTGATGCTCCATTAACTGCATGAGCAGATTTTTCTTCATTACTCTTAGCAGCAAACTTACCACTCTTAGCCATTGCCCGAAGTGTTATGCCAACAGCAATAATTGCATCTTTCTTTGCTGAATCTTTAATTTCTTTTTTATTATCTTCCTTCTTAGCAGCAGCAATACTTGCAGCATCTGTCGCCGCCTCAATATCTTTGCTATTATCAGCAGTCTCTCCAGACTTAGCAATAGCTTTTAAGATGTCAGCCTCAGTTACTGCTCCGATTGATGCACTAGCCTTAGCAGCCTCAGTTTCAGTAGCACTATCCTTATTTTCAAATAATTTTCCAATGTCTTTTTTATCACCTTCTGCTGTTTTAGTAGCAGTAGCATTTCCCTCATTTGATTTTAAAACTACGTCAACAATAGTTTTAATCCCTTTAACAAGTGCATTGACACTCGTAGCATCAACAGGTGCAGGATCCTGACCAGTAGTAGGAGCACCACCAATCTTATCGTCACCAGTAGCCCCACTAGCAGCTGTCTTAGTCCCTTCTGCGATCTTGTCTAATGTGTTAGTGATAAACGTATCAACAACTTCCTTTATCTTTAGATAGTTACCATTCTTAGCAACTTCCGTCTGTAATTTCTTTTTAAAAGATGTCATAGTGTTTTCAATAGAAGTAAAATACTTACCAATGTCAAATTTCTTAGTGTCAGCCTTAATGCCAAAAGCCCCAGCAACCATATCAGAAAGAGAAGTAAAAACATCTAAGAACCCCTTACCCAAATTAGCAATAGAAGATAAGAATGTGGTTTTAGGATCTTCCATATTAGTAGTACCACTTCCACAGCTAAGAAGTAAAAATAAGCAATATAAGTTACTATTAAATAGTAAAACAAGGTAAAATCAAAGCATAAAAATAAGTCTAAAATTAATAAGTAATCATAAGGAATCTAAAGGAAGTATAATAAAGTAGTAAAGGAAGTAAAGGAAAAATTAAAGAAGGAAAATAAGCTAAGAGAAGAATACTCTTAGCTTATTATTTATAGACTTTATTTTATGAGATAATTACTATTGATTAAAAACTAATCTTATAATAATAAATTAAATTATTTATCCCTTAGGTATTAGAGGGTTTAGTAGAAGTTGTAAGCTCATTAATTGCAGCTGTTACTGAATCATTAGCAGCTTTTAACAATGCATCAATTGCTGTGTTGAGTGCTTCAAGTTCAGTAACTCCTTTATTTTTAGTAGCATTTGTTACAAGTAAAGCTGCTTTTGCATTATCATCACTAGCATCTTCTTTACCAAGGTCAGTATGTTCTGTTTTCAATTTATTTGAGAATGATTCACCACTAGTTTTAGCAGCAGTAACCTTTGCTTTAAGCACAGAAGAGAGTCCAGCCTTACCCTCTAATACTGTCAATTTACTATTTATATCCAAAGCAACATTATATGCTCCAGCAAGCAATGATCCATTCTTACCAGCCATATCAGCAAGAGTATCTCCGTTTTGGATTTTCTTACCAATAGCACCAGCAAGAGTATCAATGGACATAACTAAAGTATGAACGTCTTTAACATCTTTAGCAAAAGCAACAGAGTCTGTAATGTTCTTAGTTATTTTAGCTAAATCAATAACAGTGCCATCAGATTTAGCCACTTCATCATCTTTAAGATTTTTTCCTGAAGTATTACAAGATAAGAGTAAAAATAAAGTCAAAAATAACGCACATAAAGTAATTCTTTTCATTATCACGTGCCTCCTTTTTACCTCAGGGGGGCAAGATAGTTAAAAAATTTTGGTCAGCATAAGAACAAAAGGAAAACGGTTCTCATAAAGAGAGAAGAGTTTTCCTCAAATGACTTTATTATTTAGTATTGATTTAATTATTTATTGTCCACTAGCTGTTGCGTTTGCAGATGTAGTAGAATCAGGATTAATTTTCATAGCATCTTTAACAGTCTTAAGACCCACATCAATAGTGTTTCTTATTGCTATGGTGAGAGTACCCAAAGCCTTGTTTACAGCACTTATAGCTGCACCTTTAGCAGCAGTAGCATAATCAGCACTCTCAGCAGTAGGACCAGCAAATTTACCATCCTTAGCCATTGCTCTTAATGCTATTCCTCCTGCAACTTCTGCATCCTTAGGATCAGCACCAGCGTTACCATCATTGCCCTTAGCTAACTTAGTAGCAGCTTTATCAGCTTTAACTATAGCTTGTAATATGTCAGCGCCAGTTACTGCTCCAACTGCTTTTGCAGCATCAGCTGCAACCTTTTTTGCATTAGCATCATCACCAGCATTAGCAGCAAATAATTTACCTGCTTCACCATTACCAGCATTGGCAGTTCTTACAGTCAAACCATCAGCCTTTTTATCAGTACCAGCATCATGTTTACCTTCTTTAAGTACAACGTCTACTATACTTTTAATTCCTTTAATTAAACCATCAACATCACCAGCAGCACCTGCATTCTGATCAGCAACGTTAGCAATTGGGTTATCATCAGAACCAATAGCCTCACTAGCGGTCTTAGAGCCCTGTATTATCTTATCAAGAGTATTAGTAATTAGAGCTTTTACAGCGGTATCAGTAGCCTCTGCATTAGGATTATTTTCAGTCTTCATGTCAGCAACAATTTTCTCAAGGGCTGTCTTAGTAGATAAAACAGTATCATGAACTTTCTTAAAGTAGTTCCCAACATCAGATTTTCTAGTAGTAGTATTAAACCCTAAAACATCTCCAACCATATCAGAAAGGGAAGTAAAAACATTTAAGAAGTCATTACCTAAACTAATAACAGACTTTAAGAATCTACTCTGAGGATCCTCAGCATTAGTAGTACCACTGCCACAGCTAAGAAGCAAAAATAAAGTCATTTGAGGAAAACTCTTCTTTTCATAAGAATTGTTTTCCTCAAATGACTTTATTTAGATTATTTAATTAGCTAATTTATTTAGTAGCAGTAGGTTGAGTAGTAGAACTAGCTTCAGTGGATTCAGTAGTAGTCTCAAAGTACTGTATTCCCTTAACAGTTTCTCTTATCTTATCTAGATTGCTTAATACTGTTTTCCTAATTATCAAGTCAAGTATTCCCAGTCCCTTATTTACAGCACTTGCTGCTGCCGACTTAACAATATCTTTATCAGCATCAACAGCACTAAATTTACCATTCTTAGTCATAGCTTTGAGGGCTACTGCTGCTACTAGGTCAGCATTACTTTTAGCACCAGCTGCAGCATCAGCCTTGTCATTAGAAGCAGCAAGTGCTCCAGCTTCATTATTGGCACCGTTAAGTTTAGCAGGAGTAGTAGCAGTAGTATTTTTAATTTTATTAATAATAGCCCATGGATCTGCTTTAGCAACTTCAGCTGCTAGCTTATCACCAGCTCCTTGAGTAGCCTTGGCAGTATGCCCTCCAAGAACAGCAATAGCATCAGTAGCAGCATTAGCAGTAGCTATTTGATTACCAGCAGCTCCAGTTTCAATCTCTACTCCAGATTTCTTTGCTACATCAATAATTGTCTTTACATTCTCAATTATAGCTTCAACACTAATCTTATCAGCAGCACCAGGAGCTGCATCAGCATTATCACCAATAACAGCACTATCATTAGTTACCCCAGCAAGTGTAGTTAAAGCAGAAATTAGTTGTTCAAAGACATCATTTGCACTGTTAATTGCACTCTTAACAGCTTCAATTGTACTCCCATTAGCATTTTTTTTGCACCAGATATTTCACCTGATAGCTCTTTTAACTTCTCCTTAGTATCACCTAAACCTTGTTTTATCTTATCAAAGTGTTCACCAACTCTACTTCTCTTGTCCCCCGATTTAACTGCTGTAAGTCCAAAAGCATCCCCAATAGCATTACCAAAAATACCAAAAATCTCGTAAAACCCATGACCTATCTTAACTAATGAAGTTAAGATAGTGGTTTTAGGATCCTCCATCTTAATAGTACCACTGCCAAAGCTAAGAAGTAAAAATAAAGTCATAAGTATACTTATATTTAAATTTTAATTCTCTCAATTAATCCATTCTTCATATTATAGTCCTTCCTTTTACTAAGGGGAACTAGATATAAATAAAAGGAAAACGAATCTCATAAAGAGAGAAGGGTTTTCCTCAAATGACTTTATTTAGTTATCTATTTGTTATTAAATTCTAACAGTTCTTATTAACTTAAGAGATTGTATTATCAGTAGTTAAAGGGGTATCAGTAGGATTAAATTTCATTGCTTCTTTAACGGTTTTAAGTCCTGAGTCAATAGTGTTTCTTATTGCAATAGTTAGAGTACCCAATGCTTTAGTCACAGCACTTACAGCTGCTCCCTTAACTGCAACAGTAACCTCCGCGGTTCCAACATTATCATTAGCAAATTTACCATCCTTAGCCATAGCTGTTAATGCAATAGCACCTGCAATAGTTCCATCTTTAGCATTAGCTGCTTTAGCATCACTACCATCCTTAACCATAGCTTGTAATATATCAGCCCCAGTTACGGCCCCAACAGCTTTAGCAGCATCAGCTACTGATTTCTTTGCATTATCAGCACTATCAATAGCAGCATTACCAAATAGCTTACCTGCTTCATCAGTTCCACCATTGGCAGTTCTTGCAGTATTGCCATCACTAGCCTTTTTATCATCCCCAGCATCATGTTTACCTTCTTTTCCAAGTACTACATCAACAATTGATTTAATACCTTTTACTAATTTATCAACTTCAGTACCAGCAGCACCACCGTTATTCTGAGCAGCAACATTACCAAGCAGGTCACTAGCATCACCAATAGCCTCACTAGCAGTCTTAGCACCCTGTATTATCTTATCAAGTGTTTCACTAACTAGTTTGTTAACGGCGGTCTCAGTTGTAGCAGCATTAGGATTATTTTCAGACTTCATATCAGCAACAATTTTCTCAAGGAATGTTTTAGTAGATGAAAGAGTATCATGAATGGTCTTAAAGTAGTTCCCAACATCAGACTTTTTAGTAGTAGTATTAAACCCTAAAACCCCTCCAACCATATCAGAAAGTGAAGTAAAAACATTTAAGAAGTCATTACCTAAACTAATAACTGACTTTAAGAACCTACCCTGAGTATCCTCAGCACTAGTAGTCCCACTGCCACAACTAAAAAGTAAAATAAGTAACATCATTAATAAATAAAACAAGATAAAATCAAAGCATAAATATAAGGACCAAAAGAAAAAAGAAATCAAAGGTATCATAAAAAGTATGACAAAATAGTAAAGAAAGAAATAAAGTCTATAAATAATAAGCTAAGAGAAGCAAACTCTTAGCTTATTATTTATAGACTTTATTTTATCAGATAATTACGATTGATGAAAAACTAATCTCATAATAACAATATATATCTTAATTAAGGTTTAGTAGGGGTTGTAAGCTCATCAATTGCAGCCGTTACTGCAGCTTCAGCAGCCGTTAACAACACATCAATTGCTGTATTCAACTTACCGAGTTCTTCAGCTCCTTTATCTCCATTAGGCTGACTAGTTCTATCTATAGCTTTTTGTGCATTATCTTTAGTAGTAGCTCCTTGATCAACCCCTAACTCAGCATGTTTGCTCTTGAGTTTATCCAAAAATGCTTTAGTTGCAGTTGTAAAACTAATTACTTTCTCATCCAAAATTTGTTCTTTAAAAGAGCCCAAAACGCTTAAAGCTTTTGATTTCTTATCTATATCTAACACAATACTATAAACTCCTGACATCAATGAAGTATTTTATCAGTACTACCATCATCAGTAAGAGTGCCATCATTATGAATTTTCTTACCAATAGCATTAGCTAGTGTATCAATAGACTTAACTAAAATATGAATTTCTTTAACATCTTTAGCAAAAGCAACAGAGTCTTTTATGTTCTTAGTTATTTTAGCTAAATCAATAACAGTGCCATCAGATTTAGCCACTTCATAATCTTTAAGATTTTTTCCTGAAGTATTACAAGATATAAGTAAAAATAAAGTCATTTGAGGAAAACTTTTCTCTTCATAAGAATTGTTTTCCTCAAATGACTTTATTATTTAGTACTGATCTTTTTATTATTAAAAATTCTTTATTGTTACTTTTTATTTTCAGTTTCTACAGATTCAATAGTCTCTACAGATTTATCTTCTTGTTTAACTGTAGCTAGTACTTCATTTATCTTTTTTAAACCACCATCAACAGTATTCCTTATTGATATTATTAACGTACTTAATTTTTGTTCACAGCATTAGCAGCAACTCCTTTAGCTGCATCAGCTTCAGTCTTATTCGCAGCAGTATCCTTAACAATAAATTTACCATCCTTAGCCATTGCCCGCAGTGCAATAGCTGCTGATATTACTGCATCCTTCTTTGCTGAATCTCCAAGTTGATCATCATTATCAGTAGAAGTACCCTTAGCTAAAGCCAGAGCAGCTGCATCCTTAGCTTCATTAACTTTACCATCTTTCGTAGCATTAGAATCAGCAGCAGCAATAGCTTTTAATATGTCAGAACCACTTACAGCACCAATAGAAGCACTAGCAGCCGCTACATGTTTCTCTTCAGCGCCACCATTATCAGCCTCATTTTTAGCCCCAAATAACTTACCAATATTCTTTTTATCATCATCAGCTGGGGTAGTTTTATCTGCTTGTCCATTATCTTCTGTAATAACTAAAGCAACAATTTTACTTATACCCTCAACTAAATTTTTACACTTTCTGCATCAGCACCATTCCCAGCAGCATCAGATTTCACAACATCACCAACAACTCCACCAGTAGCCCCTTTAGCAGCTTCTTTTGCTACTGCTGCAATCTTGTCTAATGTGTCAGTGATAAACGTATCAACAACTGTTTTAATTTTTGAGTAATTCCCATTCTTAGCAACTTCTGCTTGCAGCTTCTCTTCAACTGTGTTCATAGTAGTCTCAATAGAAGTGAAATAGTTACCAATGTCAGATTTCTTAGTCTCAGCCTTAATACCCAAAGCCCCAGTAATCATATCAAAAAGAGAAGTAAAAACATCTAAGAACCCCTTACCTAAATTAGCAATAGAGTTTAAGAATGTGGTTTTAGGATCTTGAGCACTAGTACTGCCACTGCCACAACTAAGAAGTAAAAATAAAGTAGCAAAGCAAATAAAGGAAGAATTAAAGAAACAAAAAAAGCTAAGAGAAGCAAACTCTTAGCTTATTATTTATAGACTTTATTTTATCAGATAATTACGACTAATTAAAAAGTAATCTTATAATAATAATTTATCTCTTAATTAAGACTTAGCAGAGATTGTAAGCGAATTAATTGCAGATTCTACTGCTGAGTTAGCAGATTTTAACAACTCATCAATGACTGTACTTAATTTTTTAAGGTCAGTAGCAGAAGCATCGGTTCTATCTATAACTTTTTTTGCTTCTGCATCTTTTTTAACACTTTCATTATCCTTTGCAGAGCTTTTAAATTTAGTTAATAAAACATCATTTGCATTTTTGGCCTCAGTAACCTTTTTCTTACATGCATCTGAGATTTTAGCTGATGGTTCTTCCAATAATTTCAATTTAGTTTCTACAGTCAATATTACTTGAAATGCCCCTGCAATTAACTGTTCATTTTGATCAGCTGTAGAAGCCTCTAAAACACCTGTCTCATCTGTTTTAATTTTCTTGCCAATAGCTTTAGCGAGCTCATCAATGGATTTAACTAAAGAATGAATTTCTTTAACATCTTTAGCAAAAGCAACAGAGTCTGTAATGTTCTTAGTTATTTTAGCTAGGTCAATAACAGTGCCATCAGATTTAGCCACTTCATCATCTTTAAGATCTTTTCCTGAAGTATTACAAGAAATAAGCAAAAATAAAGTCAAAAATAACGCACATAAAGTAATTCTTTTCATTATCACGTGCCTCCTTATTACCTCACAGAGGCAAAACATACAAATAAAAGGAAAACGATTCTTACAAATAGAAAAGTTTTCCTCAAATGACTTTATTTAGATTATTTAATTAGATAATTTATTTAGTAGCAGTAGGTTGAGTAGAACTAGTTTCAGTTGTTTCAGTAGTAATCTCAGAGTACTGTATTCCCTTAATAGCTTCTCTTATCTTATCTAGATGGCTTACTACTGTTTTCCTAATTATCAAGTCAAGTATTCCTAAAACCTTATTTACAGCAGTTACAGCAGCAGCTTTAACTACATCAGTATCTGCAGCATTAGCACTAAATTTACCATTCTTAGTCATAGCCTTAAGAGCTACGGCTGCTGCTAAGTCTGCATTAGTAACCGCACCATTCTTATTCGCAGCATTAGGTAATTTAGTAGCTAGTGTAGCAGCATCATTATTGTCATCAGTATTAGCAGCATCAGTAACCTTAGTATTATTAATTTTGTCAATCATAGCCCATGGGTCTGCTTTAGCAACTTCAGCTGCTAGAGCAGGACCAGTATTAGCAGCAGGGGCATTATTATTATCTTTACCAACAATTACTGCTCCTGCCTTATCATCACCTTTTTCTACAGCATTACCAGCCTCTCCAGCATCAATCTTTACGCCTGATTCTTTAGCGGTCTCAATAATAGCTTTAACTTCTTTAATAACAGTTTCAACGCTATCTTTATCGGCAGCTATTTCAGGAGCACTAGCAGTATCACCAATTGGATTACCATCATTAGTTACACCAGATAATTTAGTTACAGAGTCAATTAGTTTTACAAAAACATCATTTGCACCTTTAATAGCATCCTCAACTAATTTAATTGTACTCCCATTAACATTTTTTGCACCAGATATTTCATCTGATAGCTCTTTTAACTTCTCCTTAGTAGTTGTAAGTCCATTTCCTACAGTCTTAAAGTGTTCACCAACCTTACTTTTCTTGTCACCGGATTTAACTGCTGTAAGTCCCAAAGCATCACCAATAGCATTACCAAAAATCTCGTAAAACCCATGACCTATCTTAACTAAAGAATCAAAGCAAGTATTTTTAGATTCAGCATCCAATTTAAATTCTTAAGTTTAATTACAACAAAAAAAGAGGGCATCCTAGAGTTATCTCTAAGATTGCCTTTTACTCTAATTACTTAATAATTTAATTATCTATTTTACTTCTGACCTGCTTCTTTTGGAGCTCTTGCCTCATCTATCTTTGCTTTTGCTTTCTCAAGAACATTCTTTACTGTCTTTTTAATTAGATCTTCTACCGCTACTAATAACTTATTTGCCGCGGTTATTCTTACTCCTTGCGCTTCTCCTTGTCCTCCTTGTCCAGCTGCTGCAGATGCTAATTTACCTGTCTTAACTAAAGAACGTAATGCTACCCCTCCTGCTACTGCTGCTGCCTTTGCAGTATCTGCACCTGCTAAATTAGCAGCTGATCCTCCTTTAGCAAAAGAAATGGCAGTTGTACTTCCATTTGCAGCTGCTGCTAGTGCTGCATCACTTTCTCCTGATTTAACTATTGAGTCTAGAATTTCTTCACCACTTACTGTTGCTAGTATTGCTGCTGCCTTAGCTGCATCAGTTGCTGCTGGTTTGTTGTCTGTAGCCAATATTTTAGCACCATCCTTATTATCTGCATTATCTACTTTTAATGTTGTTGCTCCTACTTTTGGCTTTGAAATACCTTCTGTAGTAGCTGTTTCCACTATTCCTTTCAATGAATTATATGCTTTCTTTAATTCAGTTTCATCTGCAGCTGTTCCTGCAGCATCACTTGCTGCATCTCCTACTACTTTAGCATCACCTATATCTTTTAAAGAGTCTAAATGAGTTTTTAATGTGTTTAAAGTAGCCTTAGCAGAATCAATAGCTACTCTAATAGGATTTTTAGATGCATCGCTTGTATCAATACCTGCTGTTGCTTTAACTGCTACTTGTTCTAACTCTTCTGATGCTTGTCCAAGCTTCGCACCTAGACTGTTAAAATAACCCCCTACATCACTCTTCTTTGTAGTTGATTTAGCAGTAAAGCCTAATGTACCGGATAGTAACTCTAAAAATGAATAAAAAGCATTCTCAGCACTTCTACCTATATCCATGAGAACTGAACTTAAACTGCTCCCTCCTGTAGCTGCCCCACCACCATTAGCAGAATCAAGTGATTGTTGTCCACTGCCACAGCTAAGAAGTAAAAATAAAGTCATTAATAACGCACATAAAGTAATTCTTTTCATTATCACGTGCCTCCTTATTACTCAGGGTCAAAATGGTTAAAACTTTGTTAAATAAAATAAAATAAGGAAAACAATTCTTATGAAAAGAAAAGTTTTCCTCAAATGACTTTATTTAGTTATGTATATTTTATTAATAATTATTTATTGTCCACCAGCTGTTACGTCTGCAGGAGTAGTAGAATCTGCAGATTTATCTTCTTGTATAACTGTAGCAAGAGCATCACTAATTGACTTTAAACCAGTATCAACAGTATCTCTTAGAATCCCCTGCTTCAGCATTTCCTTTGCCTTTAAGAACCACTTCAACAATAGTCTTAATTCCATTTATCAAGCTTATAACATCCCCTCCAGTACCACCAGCATTATTAGCACCAGCAGCTGCAACATTACCAATTGGGTCATTACCCTCAGCTCCTTTAGCAGCTTCTCTAGCCCCTGCTGCAATCTTGTCTAATGTGTTAGTGATAAAAGTATCAACAACTTCCTTTATCTTTGCATAATTCCCATTAGTAGCAACTTGATCTTGTAACTTTTTTTTAAATGTGTTAATAGTTGTTTCAATAGAAGTGAAATACTTACCAATGTCAGATTTCTTAGTATCAGCTTTAATACCAAAGGCTCCAGAAACCATATCAGAAAGAGAAGTAAAAACATCTAAGAAACCTTTACCTAAATTAGCAATAGAAGTTAAAAATGTGGTTTTAGGATCCTCAGAATTAGTACTGCCACTGACACAGCTAAAAAGTAAAGGCAAGAAATTTAAACTATCATTAAGAGATAAAACAAGATAAAATCAATGAATAAATATAAGTCTAAAAGATAAAAGTAATCATAAGAAATCTTAAGGAAGTATAACAAAGTAATAAAGGAAGTAAATAAAGAAATAAAAGAACAAAAAAAGCTAAGAGAAGAAAACTCTTAGCTTATTATTTATAGACTTTATTTTATAAGAAAATTACCATCAATTAAAATTAATCTTATAATAATTTATCCTTAGTTAGAGGGTTTAGCAGGAGTTGTAAGCTCACTAATTGCAGCTGTTACTGCCGCTTCAGCAGCCTCTAACAACGCATCAATTGCTGTATTCAAATCACTAAGCTCTTGCGCTCCTTTAGTCTTAGAACCATTATTTCTATCTATGGCTTCCTTCGCATTAGCACTAGAAACAGCTGCTGAAGCCACCCCAAGAGTAGCATTTTCTGACTTCAATTTATTTAAAAATGCTATACTTTTTTGCTTAGCAGAAGTAACTTTATCCTTCATCCCAGCAAATTTTTCAGCGTTGCCCTCCAAAGCTGTCAATTTAGAGTCTGCATCAGATATTATTTGATATGCCCCTGCAAGTAATGTTCCATTTAAATTATCATTATCGTCTTGAAGCCCACCTGCTTGAATTTTCTTTTTAATAGCTTTAGCAAGTTCATCAATAGACTTAACTAAAGTATGAATTTCTTTAACACTCTTAGCAAAAGCGACAGAGTCTTTGATGTTCTTAGTTATTTTAGCTAAATCAATAACAGTGCCATCAGATTTAGCCACTTCATCATCTGTAAGATTTTTTCCTGAAGTATTACAAGAAATAAGTAAAAATAAAGTCATTAATAACGCACATAAAGTAATTCTTTTCATTATCACGTGCCTCCTTTTTTACTCAAGGGGGCAAGATACATATAAAAGGAAAACGACTCTCATGAAGAGAAAAGTTTTCCTCAAATGACTTTATTTAGTGATATTAATAATTTTTTATTGTTTCTGGCTACCGGTTGCTGCTTCTGCAGGTGTAGTAGAATCTGCAGACTTATCTTCTTGTTTAACTGTAGCAAGAGCTGCATTTATTGACTTTAACCCACTATCAACAGTATTTCTAATAGCAATAATAAGAGTACTTAAAGTCTTACCAACAGCACTAGCAGCTGCCCCCTTTACTGCATTGGCAGATTTATCGTCATTCTTAGCCGCAAACTTACCATCCTTAGCCATTGCTCGCAATGCTATTCCAGCAGCAATAACTGCATCTTTATCTTTTAAAGTATCGCCAAATTCCTTATCATCATCTTTGTTAGCAGCAGCAATCTCAGCAGCATTCTTTGCTTGATCAATCCCAACATCATTATTAGCAGCCTCAGCAGATTTAGCAATAGCTTGCAAGATGTCAGCACCAGTTACTGCGCCTATTGATGCACTAGCTGCAGCAGCATGTGCTTCTGTACCATCATCCTTTTTACCAAGCAACTTACCAATTGATTTTTGCTCTGTGTTACCAGTCTTAGTAGCACTTGCATCTCCTTCACCCTTTTTTAAAACCACACCAACTATTTCTTTAATCCCCTTAACAAGGGGATTAACACTTATAGCGTCTACTGGTGTAGCCTCCTGGTCTTTAACAGCATTACCAATAGCATCGCTACTAGTAGCCCCACTAGCAGCTGTCTTAGCTCCTTCTGCAATTTTATCTAATGTCTCAGTAATAAACGTATCAACAACTGATTTAATTTTTGAGTAATTCCCATTCTTAGCAACTTCCGTCTGTAACTTCTTTTTAACAGATGTCATAGTTTTTTCAATAGAAGTGAAATAGTTACCAATATCTTCCTTTTTAGTGTCAGTTTTAATGCCAAAGGCCCCAGTAATCATATCAGAAAGAGAAGTAAAAACATCTAAGAACCCTTTACCCAAATTAGCAATAGAAGTTAAGAATGTGGTTTTAGGATCCTCAGCACTAATAGCCTTAGCAGCACCTTAGCAGCATCAGCTGCTGCTTTTCTATCATCCGAACCAGCTCCAATACTACCATCAAACAATTTACCCACACCATCATTATTCCTTGTGCTATTACCATCTTCAGCCTTTTTATCATCCCTCACTTCAGGATTCCCTTTGTCTTTAAGTACCACATCTATAATTGATTTAATACACTTTACTAGACTATCAATACCAGCTCCAGCAGTAACGCCATTATTGTCAGCAGTAACATTACCAAGTAGGTCATTAGCATCAGTACCAATAGCTTCACTAACAGTTTTAGCCCCTTGGATTATTTTATCAAGAGTATTAGTAATTAGATATCAGTAGCATCTGAATTAGGATTATTCTCAGATTTCATGTCAGCAACAATTTTCTCAAGGGCTGTCTCAGTAAATGAAAGAATATCCTGAACGGTCTTAAAGTAGTTCCCAACATCAGAATTCTTAGTATTAGTATTAAAAACTAAAATCCCTCAAACCATATCAGTAAGGGAAGTAAAAACATTTAAGAAATCATTACTTAAACTAATAAGAGATTTTAAGAATCTACTCTTAGAACTCTGCAATGAAAGTAATCTAAGTTCTCATTAAGAGATAAAATAAGTTAAATAATTATTTACAAGCTCAATTCAATATTCTATAGTTTTAAGCTCTGGTTTAGTTTCAAAAAACTTGAGTATATTAGAATAATTATCATTTTTTAATTGTAGTAAAAACTTATATATTATTTCTAAATTATCAAAAGGTGTCTCATCTAATACCTAATGCATTCTTTCAGATGCTTGTAACAAATTCTTGTAATAATTATACTTAGCAGGTATACGTTTAAGAAGCTTATCAAGCTTAATTACAGATTTATGGCTTGTAGTTTGCTTTTCTGTTATGCCTTTAGTTACCCTTTTAGTATTTACTTCTTTACTATTAATACCTTTTTTACTTTAAAAGAGCTAGCATCAGTGTCAACTTCACTCTCAATTGAAAGAGATCCTACAAGAGCATATCTTTCGTGATATGTTATGCATGAACCTACAAGTTGAGATAATGTATTTTGATTCTTTATTCCTAGAGAAGAAAACTCTTCTGTGTAAATAAGTGTATCAAATGACTCTCCATATTCACTCTTGGGACTGTAAAATGTTGTTGTAATAATATTAACTAAATCACAATCAAAATTTTTTATAGTTGGACATTATATAAAATAAATATCTAGATTATTGATTTTTATAACATTCTTTATTTCTCTGATTATCTCATTAAAATCTTGATACTTATATTCCATATCCATTAAGGTTCTTAGCAACACTACTTAAATGCATTTGCAGACTGTGTAAAGACTTTAGAAAGTTTCTCCCTGATTGATTTTCATTTGTTACTGAACTTTGATCATTTATTATTATATCTGTTACTTTTCTTTTTGCTTTTTTACTTAGCTTTTTAACTGCTTTACGCATTTTAGTTTTTGTATTTTGATTTTTATTCTTTGTTATTTTATTTGCATTTGTCATATCAAACCCCTACTTTATGAATTACTAAAAACAAATATATAACAAAAAATAAAAATTTTCAACACCGTTAACAAAAAAAATTTAGAGCTTAATTAAAAACTCTAAAAGAATTCTTAACTAAGCTCTAAGGCTCACTGTGGTGATCATAAAATAGGTAGTTCTAAAATGATAGCACTACTAACAATAACTAAAATACAACAAATTGCAAATAAAATCAACCCTTTACTAATAACTTTCTTACCCCATAAAAAACTTACTTATTAAAGACATAATCATAGATATAATTATTGGTACTCCTAAAATAGAAATAAAGTGTAAAATACTATATATTACTGCTTCAGTAAATCCCTTTTTAAGAACCCCATCCTCAAATCTTCTGCTCTACATATCTTATGTGATAAATTATTCATAAACACTTCTTACTGTTCATCTTTTACGATTTTAAATTCATTTACAAATTTTTCCAAGATTTTCTTTTCACTTGAAAAAAGCTTATCTAATATAAATCCCGTAAGTTTTGGATTTTGCTTATAAAAATCATAACTTTCTTGATTTTTAAGTTGAAACCTCAACGGTTTGATTGGATTTACTCTTGATTTTTTTAATGTTTTACTTTCACTGTTCCTCAAAACAAACAATGTCTGTCTAAACCCGTTTTCTACTAAAAAACTTTCTTCAATAATACCCTCTTCTATAGCACTTGCAATCTTTAAGTAATCATAGGCTTGAGTTTTGGCTAATTTATAATCTTTTGTAAAATCTTCAAAATTCTTGTAACCATCGAGCTTATAATACTCATTATCTTTTATTTCTTTTAAAACTTTCATTGTTTCTATCCTAGAACAGATTTCAGATTTAAAGTTAATAACTAACTTTGACTTTAATGATTTATACTTAACTAATGCATCACTTTCATTAGACAAATCTCTTTTATTCAATTGTATATGCATATTTAAACCTCCTGAAACTAATCTTTTTTCCGGTGCCGGAAATTTGTTCTTTCTTTTATTCAAAATCTCCATTATATTTTCCATCCAAAAGATAATGTAATTTCCATTTTATCTAAAAAACATCTAAGTACATTTTGGTATTCATATATATAATCTTTGTTTAAATCAAAAACACTGTTTTCTGCTATCCTTTTATTCAAATCCTCTCTTTCAGATATAGTTCCTAAAAAATCATCCCTGGATTGTAAAATATCAAGCAAATGTTTATGGGTATTATTTTTTTTAAATCTAGTTACTAGTATAAAAGTAGGTATGCTAGCTCCTATTTTATTAGAATAAAATTCTAATAAATCTAAACTTTCAACTGCCCATTTTTCAGCTGTTATTGGCACTAATATATAATGACTACTTACTAAAGCATTTATTAAAGTAAAGTCTAAACTCGGTGGGGTATCAATTAATATATAATCATAATTATCCTGTAAAGATTCTAATCTCTTTTTCAATCTTAATTCTTTAAATGAAATGGCTTCCTGATTAAACTTATGCAAGCTTAAATAACTAGGTATCAGATCTAAATTATTACCGATACTTATAATTGCACTGTTTATCTCTAAAGAATCTTCTTTCAATACCTCGTATATGTTAATATTTGCTAAATCTATATTTTTTGCTTTAATTTTATTAAAGAAATAACTTGTTATTGAAGCTTGTGTATCAATATCTATTAAAAGTACTTTATAATTTTCGCTTAAAAGCGTTGCAAATATTAGTCCGGTACTACTTTTTCCAACACCTCCCTTAAGACTTGCAATACTAATTATTTTAGGTTTTTTTCTATCCATTTGGTTATAAGACCTCCATTTGGTAATTTTTTATTGTAAAATTCATATACTTCTTTTTCTAAGTTTGCAAGTTTATCAACTAAAAATTTGCAATAATTCGTATCTACTTTATCTTTTCTAAGTAAATAAGAAATTCCCACAAGATAACAAAACACACTTCCTTTTTTAAATCTAAATTCTATGTAATAAACTTTTGAAAATGTAGATGCTTTCATAACCCCATTCTCTTCATATCTTGTTACAACATTCTTTATTGGTTTTTTATAGCCATAAAAAATACCTAAAAATTTATCATCATCTCTTGCAGGAAATAGATTAAAAAATTCTGCTTCTTTTCTATTAAATAACTTCCTAAGCAAAATAAAGAATTTACTTTGTTTTTTATTGACTCCGAATGCATAAAAATCTGTCATAACTTTTGTGTGATATAAAGTTTTGTTATTTTTACTTTCTATCTTAATAAAGATAGGTTTATCTCTTTTATCCTTAATTTCTAACTTTTTCTCTTTAAGGCGTTCTAATACATTCTTCATAACTAATCCTTAACTAGTAATTTTTTTAGATTTTTCTAACTGTAAATAACTTTTATTATCTTCCATTAACTCTAGAAGTTCATAGTAGTAATGGTTACTAAATACCTTGTCATATTCTAATTTGTTCTGTTTGCTTAAATAATTCTTTAATATTGGTACCAAAACCGACATGTTTACTTTATGTCTTAATTGTTCAAGAAGTATGCTAAAGATATTATCTCTAATATCTCTCTCATTTTCTTGTGCGTTCTTTTTAATGTGTTTAACTATTTTTTTAAGTTTTCCTATTATCTTTTTTAAATCATTGTATTTATCTTTTTCTATGATAAAGTGGGGTTTATTTTTATATTGTTCATACACATTTTGTATTTGGGTTTCTAATTGCTTGGTGTCATACCCTTCATTCTCTAGATCAGCTTTTATTTCGTCTAGTATTTTACTTAATTCTTTTTGTTTACTTTCAAGTTTACTGTTATTTGGTTTAATATCATTTATTCTTTTGTACCCACTATTTTCAGTTATTTTAATTGCTTTCAGTAATTGAATTTTAAAATCTTTGTTCGCTTCTAAATTCAAAATAGAAAGGAAAGCATTTGATTTAAAATTGCATTTCTTAGCGTATTTTTTTACTTGTGATTTTTCTATAGATTTTATGCTGTTCTTATCTTCTTCTTTATTATTATAAATATTATTAATACACTCCCATTTTTCTACACTGCTATTTTTAGTGCAAGTCTTTTCAAGATATGCACTAACACGATTTTTGTGTCTTTCTTCTTTTTTATCTCTAAAGTGTTTATTGATTATTCGGTAACATTCTTTTTTAGAGTATTTAAGTTCATAATAAATTTCAGTCCCCATGTTAACACCCAAATGTCTGTGATAATTAATTGTCACTTTAAATACTTTTTCTAATTTATAGAGATAACTTTGTAGAGTTTTAAGTTTAATAGGTTTTTGGTCATTCTTTTTCATATTGTTATTAAAGTAATAAAGTATGTTGCTTTGAGAGTATTGATTAAGATTTAAGTTCACGTAATTTAATGTTGATACTAAAACGATTAATTTGTGTTGGTGTTTGTTTTTATAAATTGGCTTTTTTGTGCCTCTCATTCAAGTCTCCTATTTTATGAATTTACTACTAACTATGATAGTGCAATACCCGTTGAAAAGTAAACCCATTTATAATAAAAATATATTTTGTAGAATTTAACAAAAAAATATATCAAAAGTTTTAACAAAAACAATTTTTTTGTTATAAGTACATTATAGGAGTTTAAATATGATAGATGTAACAAAGATAAATGAGTAAAGATCAGAGGTGGGGATGCAATAATTTGATTTGTACGGACAAATGGTGTTTAAGGGTTTTGAATCTTTTGCATATCAAAGTCAAAAAAATCTTAAAAGTAAACAAAAACAGTTAAGTAAAATAAATAAGGTAGGACGTAAATTACCAAAAATTGGTAAGAATGAATGTTTTAAATTTAATAGTAAGGTTGACTTTAGTATGCAAAGAGAATCGTTAAAGCGTATGGGAGCAAGTGAAGTTGGAAGCATGTTTAGTGGTGCTGGTGCTTTAGAAAAATTAATGCGAGAGCGAATACTTAAAGCTATAGGAAGGGAAATACCATTTGAAGATAACTTGAGCATGAGAAAGGGAAAGGAGCTAGAAAACCTAGGATTTGAAGAATTTGTGCGTATGCACGTGGGTAATATTGAGGTGTTACATAAAAACAAATATGCAAACGGTATTGATAAATGTAATTACTTTAAAAAATTAAGGACTGTGAGACATTAGTTGGTTTGATAATTGATGGATGGTTTGTGAACAGCGATTGCGAAGCCGAGTTACTTGAGATCAAATTTATTGATAATTTTTACTTAAAAAGTGCTGCTTTTGAATACAATAGACTTTCTAATTTTTTAGAAGATAAATATTTCTTCAAGTATTATGTTCAAGTACAAATGCAGCTACTCTGTACAGGTTTAGATAAGGGAAATTTATTTTTTATCATAGGTGGTGAGCTGGTCAACTGTGTAATTGATAAGAGTGATGATTTTATTAGTTATGTAATGGTTGATATTTCAAGATTGGAGCGGGATGTAATTAGTATTGCCAAATCTTTAAAGTCAAATAGTGATATTGATATTAAAAATATTGAGTTATACAAGCTTAGTGATATTATCAGGGATTTTTTGAAAAATAGTTTTGTATATGAGGAGCTATGTGATGTAGATTTTAAGTTCGAATTTTTAAAATTTGTAAAATCAAGTCAACTTGAGATTAATGGAGGTGGGAAGCAGCGTTGAAAGGGATTTTTTAGCCAGGTTAGTTTTGTGATTGTGTTTTTTTTGTAAAAAACCGAAGGTTTTATTATCTTTGTTATGAAAGTCAACTAAATTGTGGTTAATAGGTCTTTAAGATATAAGAATTGTACAAAGAAAGCAATGGGGGTGTCATTTTTTATGTATTCATTATTACATAGAAAAGTATAAAAATTTGCAATTTAGTGTTCTTTAACGTCTAAGCGTATATTTATGCTTGATTAAGATTTAGTTTGTTACTTTTATAAATAAAAATTGAAATATTGGTTAAATCTTGAATAATTTATATTTATTATAAATCAAATAATTATTAAAACTTAAAGTTTAACAAATAATTTTTTGTAAATAAATACTTAAAGGTCAAATTATGTCTTTACTTTGAAGTTGGTAAAAATTTTGAAATGGGAAGTAGTATCGAGGTATATGAAAATATTAGCAAATACTTATACGTAGAGTCAATTTTTAAAGGTCTTCATTGTATATAAAATATGCTGTTATACGTATTTGTAATAAATATAAATGTTATTTTTTTGAGAACTTAGGGAATATATCTAGTACTCTTTCTCCTTTTCCTTACAAATACTTTTATTTTTACTTTATATTGCTTGTTTGCCTAATTCTCTTTTTGCAATGGCATTCTTCTGTGTTATATTTTAACTTCTCTCTCTATGTTAACCTCAAGTTAACAAAATGTTTACTTACACACTTTCTTAATCCTTTTACCCATTTCTTTTTAAATCTCTTTTCTTAAATTCTCTATTTTATCCACTATTTGACTTAAAAACTTATTTATTATTAAGATAATAGATTTGCTACTATCTTAATTTACTTTTATTAAATTCTATTGTTTCTTGTGACTAATTTGTTTCCTCTGGCCAGTATTGTTTCAACTGACTTGTTTGATATGATATGTTTGCTATAACATGTTCGAAAGTTTTTTCATTGCTTTTGGTTTTGAATGATGTGGTTATACTTTCTATAAGCTGTGCTGCAAAGAAGATACTTATAGAATTTCCCCCAAACGTCCTTTCCTCAAAGTATTGAGCTACGGTGTTTCCATATTTACCGTTTTGAGTATTATATGAAATCTTACCATTACCATCATTAGCAAGAATAGCATTTGTTATATATTCATCAAACTTTTCGTTAGGTGCATGTTTTTTTCTTTGTTCCTCTAAGAAATCATAAGCTTCAGTAAACGCATCAGCCAATTCTTTTTGTTTTTGTGGATTATTTTCAAGCCATGTTTTAAAGTCTGTGTATCCTTGTTTATACTGGTGGTTGATTATTGAACTATGATGACTATATGCGAAATCAAATGCGTTTATGAAAGATTTAAATTTTTCTTCTGCTATTCGTTTTTCTTCTGCTATTATTGTTGCTTGTATTGTGTTTGCTGATGCATCTATTCCTTTTGGTATGTTTTCTTTTATTGTTTTTGCTATTCGTTGTTCTTCTGTTATTAGAGATTGATTATCACCACAGCAGTGTGCTACAAATTATCACTAATTTTATATATTTATTCATATAAAGATTCTCCTTATTAATTTATTTAATTAATTATTAATATAATAATATATTGTTTTAATATTGTATAGATTTTATAATCTTATTACTTGTGTTATATAGTTTATGTTAAAATTAGTTAACAAAAATTAAATTGAGTTTACTTAAAACAGGGTTAAAGAAAGATGAATAGAGAAAAGAAGTCATTTGATGATTATATTGTGTATTTTAATGAAGATAGGCTTAGTGATATTGTAAAAGATATGGGAGTCAGTCGTGCTAATATGTGTAAGATGAGACGTAAATGGGAAAGTAGAGATGTTAATAATATGGATAGTGCTTCCAAACTAACAATAAGTAAAGATACACTAATTAATATTTTAATTCGGGCATCTGAGAGTAATTTGCAAGCAAGTAATATTAAAAGCCAGTTCAGTATAGTCAAAAATTAGTTAGGAATTGAGTTTACCGCTTCATTTAAGAGATATTTGGAATTGGAACTTAAATCTTATAGTCAAGAGATAGAGATATTAGAGAGTCAGATTATAGATCTTAAGAGAGAGCTTGGTAATGAAGATAATGAAGAGATTAGTAATAAGATATTAGAACTTAATAATGTTAAACGTGCAAAGGAACTTAAGCAAATAAATTTACTTTATCAAGTAATGGTTAAATTAAAAGCTACTGATATTGATTCACAAAATAAATTTACAATCTAGAGGATATAGTGTGGATATATACAAGTTACCGTTATTTAGAGAGATGCAAAGAGAATATAAACGTTCATTTGATATTGATATTACGTCTTTTATTAAACCAAATAAGATAATAATTGATTTTAAAGGATTTGCAAGTAAATATTTAACTTCAAATCAACATGATGTTTTAAATAGTATTGAGAAACATAGAGAAACCAATATCATTTTATCTGATGATATAGCAAGTGGAAAAACATTTTTGGCTTGTTATTTATATCTCAAAACTCTAATTAAGAATAGACATCTATACAAGGAAGATACAAATAATTTTATTTTGGGTAATTCACAAAAATGATTAAAGATTAATGTTTTAGGGCAGTTTGAAAAGATTGCTAGTATGCTTAAGATATCCTTTAAGCCAAAATTTTCTAACACATCATATTTTGAAATAGACTCACTAAAAGTTAATCTGTATGGAGGAGATAAGGTGAGTGATTTTGAACGGTTTAGAGGGTCTAATTCGGCGCTTATTTACGTTAATGAAGCAACTACACTGCATAAAGAAACATTAATAGAATGTTTAAAAAGGCTTAGAGTAGGAATGCAGGCAATTATATTTGATACCAATCCTGACAGCCCGGAGCATTTCTTTAAAAGGAATTATATTGATAATACAAAAATTTACTTTACATATAACTTTACAACATATGATAATGAATTAATACCTTCAGATTTTATTAAAACACAAGAAGAGATTTACAGGGACATTCCAACATATAAAGCAAGGGTTCTACTTGGAGAATGGGTCTCGTCCTGTGATGCGATATTTACCAATGTTAATCTTACAAGTAAGCATGAATTTATATCCCCAATAGCATATTTAGATCCTGCATATAGTATAGGAGGAGATAATACAGCCCTTTGTGTTTTGGAGCGAGTAGATCAAAGTTATTATGCGTTTATTTTTCAAGAAAAGTTACCAGTAGGTGATCTTGGTGTGTTAAATACAATTAAAACTATACTTACAAACCTTAATGTACACAAACTATATGTTGAAGATAGGGATGATATTTCTGGGCATGGGAATGTGATTAAAACGTTTCTTAAACTTAGAGAAGGTATGAGTCATAAGTTTAAAATTGCTACGTTAATAGAGCCATTTGCAACATCTAAACTTAGTATTATGGATTATTCAAGTAAGTCAGCTATATCTGATATTTATAAGTACAAAGGAGATGGTAAGAGTGATGATAATTCATTAGATAGCTTGTCAGCATCATATATGTTATTGACTCTAAGTATGCGTACTCTTAAAGCTCATTTTACTAAAATAAGGTTTCTATAATACTTAAAATATTATATAATAATTACATAAGGAGTTTTTTATGGGACTTGCACAGCCTGTTATTACTCAACAAATGGTTATAGCTGAACTTACTAAAGCCGGTATTAAGAGAGATATTGCTATTGATTTGTCTTATAGATATTATCGTAATGAGCTGACTTACAAAGATATTGAATTCTTAAAAGAAAACTTTGATATAAAATTGAAACATTTAGAAGATGGGATTAGTAGTGTTAAGGATGAACTTAATACCAAAATAGATACTAAATTTAATGAACTCGATAAAAAAATAGATACCGTTGAGAGTAACTTTAATCTTAAGATTGAAAAAGTTGAAGCGCTTCTACAATCTGAAATTAGATCTGTAGAGTCAAGCTTACACGCTGAGATTAAATCTGTCAAAACCGACCTGGATAACAAAATTGATACTAAATTCAATGAACTTGATAATAAAATTGATACTAAATTCAATGAACTTGATAATAAAATTGATACTAAATTCAATGAACTTGATAACAAGATTGACAATGTTAGAAGTGAACTAAAATCAGACATTAAGGAGCTTGATAATAAGATTGATACTAAATTTAATGAACTTGATAATAAGATTAATAATGTTAGCAATGAGGTTTCTCTTGTTAGAAAAGATATGGAAATTAATAGGATGGATCTTGATAATAAACTTGATAAAACCGCATCAGAATTTAAGAGTACATTAAGACTTCATGGTTGGATGTTTGGTACCCTTATCACACTTAATATAGGAATATTCTTAGCATTAATGTCATTATTAGTAAAGTAAATTTATTTAATTGATTTTCTGTCAATTATTTTTTTACGGAATTATTTAATTATTTATTAATAACAATCAACATAGTTGATTGTTATATCATGCTCAATATCTTTAAGATTATAGTGCCTATGTTCTTAGTTTTTGTTTTTATGTTTATCAAAGCTTATTATTCGTTTATTCCCCTTGAGGTAATAAGGAGGCACGTGATAATGAAAAGAATTACTTTATGTGCATTTATTGATGACTTTATTTTTACTTCTTAGCTGTGGGAGTGGTACTGCTAGTGCTGAGGATCCTAAAACCACATTTTTAACTTCTATTGCTAATTTAGGTAAAGGGTTCTTAGATGTTTTTACTTCTCTTTCTGATATGGTTGCTGGGGTCTTTGGCATTAAGGCTGAGACTAAAAGGAGGAAGATATTGGTAAGTATTTCACTTCTATCGAGACAACGATGAATACAGTTAAAAAGAAATTAAACACTGTGGTGGCAGAGAATGGTAAATATTCAAAGGTAAAGGAAGTTGTTGATACGTTTATTACAGGCACATTAGACAAGATTGCTGCTGGTGCAAAGGAAGCTGCTAAAGGGGCTATTGGTGGAGCTGTTGGTGAAGTCGTGAAATCTGATTCTGCTGGGAATGGTCCTGATGCAGAGAGTATAAAGAGTCTAGTTAAAGGAATAAAAACTATTGTTGATTTGGTTTTAAAAGAAGGAGATCCAAAAGCAGATAAAACTACTCCAGTTGATGATGATAAGAAAGATATTGGTAGGTTATTTGGGGCTAAAAATGAGGCATCAAAAGGTGCTGAAGATAAACATGTTGCTGCTGCTAGTGCTTCTATTGGGGCCGTAACTGGTGCTGATATCTTGCAAGCTATTGCTGCTGCTAATGCTGATGCTAAGAAAGATGGTAAAGTTAGTGAGGCTACGGATGCAGCTGCTTTGGCTTTAGCTAAGGGTACTTCTACTGATAATGAGGATCAACTTGGAGATTCAGCAAAGAAAGATGCAGTTATTGCTGCTGGTATTGCACTGCGAGCAATGGCTAAGGATGGTAAATTTATTGTTAAGGATACTGCTGCGAATAAGACTGAAGCTGAGTCTGCTAAAGGAGTTGCTGCTAGTGCTGTTGGTAAGACTTTAAGTACCCTAATAATAGCAATAAGAAATACTGTTGATAATGGATTAAAGTCAATTAGTGAAGCTCTTGCTACAGTTACACAAGAAGATAAATCTGCAGATTCTACTACACCTACAGAAGCAGCAACCGGTAGCCAGAAACAATAAAAAATTATTAATATCACTAAATAAAGTCATTTGAGGAAAACTCTTCTTTTAAATAAGAACCGTTTTCCTTTTTTTAATTTTAGTAGATTAAATATTTGTACTAAATATAAGACAGTAACTTTTATGCAGTTCCCTATTAATTAGGTATAAGTAAGTATTATGAGATTAGTTTTGTTTGGTATGTAATTAATTTTATTTTATTATAATTATTATATTTCAATATCGAGATTCAATAATTAAATAATCTAATATCCCAGGAGGGAAATATGAAGAGCAGTATATTATCAGTATGTATGTTAGCATTATTATGTTTGTTATCGTGTGATATAAATGCCTTTAATGATTTATTAAATAAGGAATATAAGGTTTGAAATAAAGGCTTTATAGATCTTGTTGATTATATGGAGTCGTGGTGCAAGAATATTGGAGGCGGTGTTTAAGTTTTATGTTAACGTATCATGTTTTGTTGGCAAGCTATAGTTAATCAATAGGATAAATATTTGTAAAGGCTATTGGATTTGAAGAAATTTAAAATAAAGACTTATAGGTAAAGGCAGTAGTAAAAATAAAGGTCATTTAAAGTATAAGATTTTCTTGTGATTTAAAAGGTCAAACAGGGGCTATGTTTTCTTAGTTATACATGTATATAAAATTATACTAATTGATATTAATCTATTTTTGATCCTTTTAGAAATTATCTAGGGGTATAGTTGTTTGCACCAAAATCATAACCTAACAATATCAAGATAAAAAGAATAGTTTTAAATAAATAATAATGGTAGTGTAAAAATGAATACTGTGTCTTTTTTGGGATCTATGGATTTTAGAGAATAAGTAAATACTTGTATAGTAAGAGAGAATAAAAAAAAAAGAGAATTTTAATTAAAATAATTTGTATTTTAGATAAGGTGATATATATTTTAAATTAATAATGATTATTATTTATATAATAATCATTATTAATTTATTTGATGTCCCAGGAGGGAGATATGGAGAGAAGTATTTTATCAGTATGTATGTTAACATTGTTATGTTTGTTATCATGTGATATAAATGCCCTTAATGAATTGCTAGACAAATCAAGAGAAAAATTTGTAGAAGAAAATAAAAAGTTAGAAGATTTAAAATCTAGAGAAGAGAGGCAAAAAATTAAAGAAGAGCAAGTAGATATTGTTGTAAAGAGTGAAGAGGGTGTAAAGATAAATCAAAAAAATTTACAAGAAAAAGGTATTGAGATAGAGCTTAAAAAGGAAAGACCTAAAGAGAGCGTGGGACAACAACAGTCTATATCCCAAGATAATAGGTTAACTGAAGAGGAAGAATCTTATCTTGTTAGTTACGATAATGAGGTTAATGAAATTAATAGCAAAGTTAGTAGTAAATTAGTAACTATTGAGGCAATGTATAGAGAGGTAAGTGCATCATTATCAAAGATTGAGAGTATGCAAGCTAATATTATTAAAGCTAATTCTGATCTTGATAGGGCAAGAGGTTCTAATGGAAATGGTATTGATCAAAATGTGAAGATAAATTTACATCAAGCAATTGAGAAGGTTAAGAGTAGTAAAAATATTGCAATGGTGTGGTATAAGGAGCAATTTAATGCATTAGAAAATGCAAAAAGTTATGCTGAGCATGCAAAGAATTCTACTGAGTCTGCTTTAAGGCACTCAGCACAGATAAGGTTAAATGGTTATTATGGTATACATTATTATTATATATCAGATGCAAAAGTGAGTTTGGGTCATGCAGATGATATGTGTGCTAAAGTAGAATCAGAGATGGGTAAACTTAGGAATTCAATGAAACAGGTAGAGGAAGATTTTGATAATTTAAAGAGAACACATGAAGCATTAGGTTTTGATAAAAAGTAATACATACCATGTTTACGATAAAGCAATATGTAATTAATAATTTTATTGCTTTTTGAGAGTATGATGTTTAAGTCAAATAGGGTTTAAATATAAATTGAACCCTATTTTTTTATATTTGCTTTAGAAATACATAATATAGAAATATATAACTTATTTATAAATAAGACAACTCTAGTATAAATCAGAGACAACTATTGTATATTTTTATAGTAACTATGTACAATTTAGTGACAACTAATAAAAAGGGAAGATAACTATGTTCATTGCGATATCAACTATGTACAAAAAGAGAGCAACTATGTGCAAAATGATAGAAACTTTAGTCAAAAAATAAATGTCAATAGACTTATACTATTAACAAATTATAAA
>NZ_CP075395.1 GCF_023035875.1 Borrelia puertoricensis | reverse complement strand
TTATTAATATGTTAATAGTATAGAACTTTTAGATGTCTCTAATAATAGCATAATTATACACTGCATTTAGTAAAAGGTTACTTCTCTAAATAAAGAAAGCCCAATTTCTGTAGTTTTCTCATCTGAAAATCTTATATCATTGATAATACACTAATAAATAATATCTTTAAATTAAAAAAAGGCTACAATTTTACGTAGCCTTTTTGTTAAATCTAAAATAATAATAGGATTATTACTTTCTAATACCAAGGACCATCTTTATCAACAGCTCCCTGCACTACCTTAAGAGAATCTTTCATTTGTAGGATTGGGGATACTATTGCTTTATATGCTTCATATGGATTAGATTGTCCTTGGACCTTTGAAATTAAAGATTTCACTTCTGTTGCAAGTTTATCCAATCTGCTTTTTGCATGTATTTCCATTATGTATACAAAATTTGTTGCGGTCTTTGCACTCACTTGAATATAGTTTAACAGGGCATTAAGATCTTTCTCAAGTTTTTGCTTTGTAAACTTTTCAGCTTCTTTTTTAGCTTGAGCTTTGGTATCAGCATCAAGACGTGTAGAATACATTCTTGTTCTTTGCTCCTCAAATAATCTGTAATTATTATACACCTTATCAATTATGCCAATTGCTGAACCTACATTATATCTAACACCTTCCAGATAGGACTTATATCTATTGTCTAACCTTGTCTCCTCTTCATCATATTTATCTTCATCATCTTCCAAATAGTATTGATCATAATCTTCTTCCTCTATCTCATCTGTGTATGAAACAGTGTTTGAACCTGCAATATCTTCTGGTCTTAAATCAGAGTCTATAGTAAAATCAATTTCATTCCTTTCAATAGTCTCCTTCAATTCACCACTTTCACTGCTAAGGAAAGTTGAACTTCCATAAACCATTTTTGCATGATCATAAGAGGAACCATACACTGTTGAAACACCAGTGGTGATTAAATCTTTATTCTCTGCATTTTGTTGATTTTGTATCCCCTTTTCTCTAAGCTCAGATTTTTTACTTGATAATTTAACTCTTGGGATTTCCTCATTAATAAGACCATCATTTATTTCAAGACTATCCTCAAGTGTAGATTTCTTTACCACATTATCCTGATGTACATCATTTTGAAGATCACTAGTCATATCATCTGACATTACATTTTGTACTAAATTACTATTATTACCAGACCTCTTAACACGACTAGCAGAAAGTCTCTTTTTGGAAACTTTTCTTCTTTTTTTTGTAGACTTTCCAATAGATTTTTCGCTAGCATCTAAGATAGAGGTCACCTTATCAACCAAATCAAGAGATTTTTCTTTCATTTCATCATTCATGAATAAATCACAACTGATAAAACTCAAAAGTAATCCCAAAGCTACATATTTATTTTTGAATTTCATTTCTCTCTCCTTTAAAACTAATATTAAAGATATAGCACTTTGAATAAGATTCAAGTCTTTATTAAAATAGGTAAAACCATTTGACTTTAGCTCTCTTAAGATATTACATTAATACTTTTTACTATTTTTTTGTGTTAATTCATACAGTAATAAACTTATTAGCTTGAACCTTAAAACTCAAGCTAATAAACTCAATTTATGCTACTTATAAAAAGTCATAACAAATAAAATTATGGAAGATTAGGTATTTTACCCCTAGTACTACTTCAACCCTAATGCTTGATGTGCACTCTTTAAAGCAACAAACGCTTCCTCTGCCTGCTTCATCGCATTTCTAAGATTATCCATCTCTGATTCTACTTTAGCAAACATATCTTCTGCTCTATTCAAACTAGTTTTTGCATCTGATAGATAATAATAACGTATAACATAATAATAATTACTTGACCTCAAATATCTTAACTCATCTAAAGCAGACTCCGTAAGACCTCTTGCATGTTCAACACTACTTCTTGCATGTTCTAATCCATTAACTGCATCTTTATATAATATCATCGCAATATTACTACTTGATCTAACATTCTCAATTGCTTGATCTAACTTTATCTTAACATTTTGATCAATACCATTTCTAGAAGAACTCCTTGCCCTATCAAGATCAGACTTAGCTTTCATAATATCAGTCTTCATACTCTCAAGCTTTAATACTGATGCACTTACCTCCCTATGCATTGCCTCAATAGTTGCCAATTTACTATTAACTTTGCTCCTAATATCATTAGCCTTGATCTCTTGAGAATAAAGCTCATTCTCTTGCTCCTTAGTTAATGCATTAGATTGAGATACAAACTGTTGCTCTACTACCTCTTCAAGTCTTTCCTCTTTAAGACTTAATTCAATACCTTCTCGTTGTAAGTTCTTATTTATTTCTACACCTTCTTCAATCCTTACAACAATATCTGCTTGCTCTTCTTCAATCTCTTGATTTCCTTCTCTAGCGTTTAAATCTTTATTATCTTTGCTTTCATCTAAAAACTTTTCTCTTGCTTTGTCTAGCAAATCATTAAGGACATTTATATCACATGATAACAAACATAATAATGTTAACATACATACTGATAAAATACTTCTCTTCATATCTCCCCCTCCTGGGATATCAAATCATTTAATTATTGAATCTCGATAGTTGAAATATAATAACAATTACTGGTAAATATATACCTTTTATTTTAAATTGCAAATAAATTATTAAAATAATACAATAATCTCACTTTGACCTACTTAAAAACACAACAAAACTATTTCATTAAGTAAATTTATACAATAAAGAACAAAAATATAATCTTAATATAAAACTTGTAATCAATTACATCCAATTTACGCTTTAAAAAAATAAATAATTAAAAACAATTAACCAAAATAAACATATCATTCAATAAAAACAAAAACTAAGAAACCTCGTTCCTACCTTTACTTTCCGAATAATTCTACGCATTTACTAAACAAAACTAATCTTATAATAATCATTTGCCCTTAGTTAAAAAGGTTTAACCAGACCCTGTCTACTTATCTTTAGTACAAGTATTTAATGCATCACCAAAATGCAAAGAAGGCAAACAATTCTTATAAAAAGAAGAGTTTCCCTCAAATGACTTTATTTAGTAGATTATTTAATTAGATAATTTACTTAGTAGCAGCAGGTTGAGTAGTAGTACTAGCTTCAGTAATAGTTTCAGAGTACTTTATTCCCTTAACAGCTTCTCTTATCTTATCTAGATTGCTTGATACTGTTTTCCTAATTATAAAATCAAGCACTCCTAGTACCTTATTTACAGCACTTACTGCTACTGCTTTAACAATAGCAACTTCAGTAGCATCATCATGCTTAGCAGTAAACTTACCAGTCTTAGTCATAGCTTTAAGAGCTAAGGCAGCTGCTAGGTTGGCATTAGTAGCTGCCTTAGCACCATTAGCATCAGCTGGAGTACCAGTAGCTAATGTTCCAGCGTCTTTATCGTTACCAGCAAGAACAGCGGTATCAGTTGTAGAATTTTTCATCTTCTCAATCATTACCCATGGATCAGCCTTAGCTACTTCAGCTGCTAATTTATCACCAGCCCCCTGACCTGCATTATTACTCCCAATTGCAGCAGGAACACTTGCAGCAGCAGCATTTACTGCATTACCAGCGGTTCCAGACTTGATTTCTATTCCAGATTTCTTTGCTGCATCAATAATAGCTTTAACTTCTTTAATAATAGCATCAACACTAGGCTTATCAGCAGCAACTGCAGCCGCAGCACTAGCGGTATCACCAATCGGAGAATCGTCCTTAGTTACATCAGCAAGTTTAGTTAAAGCAGAAATTAGTTGTTCAAAGACATCACTAGCACTGATAATTGCATTCTTAACAGCTTCAATTGTGCTGCTATTAGCATTTTTTGCTTCAGATATTTCACCTGATAGCTCATTTAACTTATTCTTAGTAGTTGTAAGCCCATCACCTATAGTCTTAAAGTGTTCACCAACCTTACTTCTCTTGTCACCCGATTTAACTGCTGTAAGTCCCAAAGCGTCTCCAATAGCATTACCAAAGATGCCAAAATCTCGTAAAACCCATGACCTATCTTAACTAATGAATCTAAGAAAGTATTCTTACTCTCAGCAGCCAATTTAACTTCTTAAGTTTAATTACAACAATATAGAAAGCATCTTAGATTTATCTCTAAGCTTGCCTTCTAATATTAATTTTAAGTAATTAATCTAACTATCTAGTTTACTTCTGACCTGCTGGTTTTGGAGCTCTTGCTTCATCTATTTTTTCTTTTGCTTTCTCAAGAACATTTTTCACTGCCTTTTTAATTACATCCTCTACTGCTCCTAGTAGTTTGTTTGCTGCTGTTACTCCGATTTTTTGTACTTCTCCTTGTCCTCCTTGTCCAGCTGCTGCAGATGCTAATTTACCTGTCTTAACTAAAGAACGTAATGCTACCCCTCCTGCTACTGCTGCTGCCTTTGCAGTATCTGCACCTGCTAAATTAGCAGCTGATCCTCCTTTAGCAAAAGAAATGGCAGTTGTACTTCCATTTGCAGCTGCTGCTAGTGCTGCATCACTTTCTCCTGATTTAACTATTGAGTCTAGAATTTCTTCACCACTTACTGTTGCTAGTATTGCTGCTGCCTTAGCTGCATCAGTTGCTGCTGGTTTGTTGTCTGTAGCCAATATTTTAGCACCATCCTTATTATCTGCATTATCTACTTTTAATGTTGTTGCTCCTACTTTTGGCTTTGAAATACCTTCTGTAGTAGCTGTTTCCACTATTCCTTTCAATGAATTATATGCTTTCTTTAATTCAGTTTCATCTGCAGCTGTTCCTGCAGCATCACTTGCTGCATCTCCTACTACTTTAGCATCACCTATATCTTTTAAAGAGTCTAAATGAGTTTTTAATGTGTTTAAAGTAGCCTTAGCAGAATCAATAGCTACTCTAATAGGATTTTTAGATGCATCGCTTGTATCAATACCTGCTGTTGCTTTAACTGCTACTTGTTCTAACTCTTCTGATGCTTGTCCAAGCTTCGCACCTAGACTGTTAAAATAACCCCCTACATCACTCTTCTTTGTAGTTGATTTAGCAGTAAAGCCTAATGTACCGGATAGTAACTCTAAAAATGAATAAAAAGCATTCTCAGCACTTCTACCTATATCCATGAGAACTGAACTTAAACTGCTCCCTCCTGTAGCAGCCCCACCACCATTAGCAGACTGATGTCCACTACCACAGCTAAGAAGTAAAAATAAAGTTATTAATAACGCACATAAAGTAATTCTTTTCATTATCACGTGCCTCCTTATTAACCTAAAGAAAAAGCTAGAGATAAATAAAAGGAAAACGAATCTCATGAATAGAGAAATAGTTTTCCTCAAATGACTTTATTTAGATTATTTAATTAGATAATTTATTTAGTAACAGTAGGTTGAGTAGAACTAGCTTCAGTTGTTTCAGTAGTAGTCTCAGAGTACTGTATTCCCTTAACAGCTTTTCTTATCTTATCTAGTTCGCTTGCTACTGTTTTTCTAATTATCAAGTCAAGTATCCCTAGCATCTTATTTACAGCAGTTACAGCAGCGGCTTTAACTGCACCATCTTATTAGCAGCATTACTAAATTTACCACCCTTAGCCATAGCCTTTAGTGCAACAGCAGCTACTAGGTCAGCATTACTTTTAGCACCAGTATTAGCAGCATCAATTTTAGTAGCTAGCGCTCCAGCTTCATTAGCATTGCCTGCAACAAGTGCAGCATCAATCTTAGCATCTTTAATCTTACTAATCATAGCCCATGGATCTGCTTTTGATACCTCTTCAGCTAGATTAGGACCAGAGTTAGCAGCTGCAGCAGCACCAGACTTTGCAAGAGCTGCTCCTGCCTTATCATCACCAGCAGCCACTGGACTACCAGAATTTCCAGCATTAATCTTTACACCAGACTTTTCGGCAGCCTCAATAATAGCTTTAACTTCTTCAATAAAAGTTTTAACGCTAGCCTCATCAGCAGCAACTGCAGCACCAACACTAGCGGTATCACCAATATCAGCACTATCATTAGTTACACTAGCAAGTGTAGTTAGAGCCTCAATTAGTTGTTCAAAAGCATCATTAGCACCTTTAATTACTCTCTTAACAGATTCAATTGTGCTACTATTAGCATTTTTTGCTTCAGATATTTCACCTGATAGCTCATTTAACTTATTCTTAGTAGTTGAAAGTTCATTTCCTATAGTCTTAAAGTGTTCACCAACTTTACTTCTCTTGTCACCGGATTTAACTGCTGTAAGTCCCAAAGCGTCTCCAATAGCATTACCAAAGATGCCAAAAATCTCTTGAAATCCTTGACCTATCTTAATAAGTAAATCAAAGAAAGAAATTTTTAGATTAAGAAGCTAATTTAACTTCTTAAGTTTAATTACAACAATATAGAAGGCAATCTTAGATATAAATCTAAGATTGCCTTCTAATTTTAATTTTAAGTAATTAATTTAATTATCTATTTTTATTGCTGAGCTGCTGCTTTTGGAGCTCTTGCCTCATCTATTTTTTCTTTTGCTGTTTTAAGCACATTCTTTACTGTCTTTTTAATTAGATCCTCTACCGCTACTAATAGTTTATTTACCGCTGTTATTCCTGCCGCTTCTACTGCTTTGTTATCGTTATTATTATTAGCAGCTAATTTACCATCTTTAACTAAAGAACGTAGTGCTATTCCTCCACTCACCGCACTTGCTAACGCTGCATCTTGTGCTAAATGATCTGCAGTAGCTCCTCCTCTTGCAAACTTCAATGCACTTGTATCCTGATTTACATTGCCTCCTATTGTTCCAGTTGCATCTCCTTCAACTGATTTAACAATAGCTGCTAATATTTCTTCTCCACTCACTGATGATACTATTAATGCGGCTTTATCTCCCGCAGCTGCTCCTGCATTATCACCTGCTGTTAAGACCTTAGCTCCATCTTTTGCATCAACTCCTATTGAATTTGAAGCTAATGTCACACTACTTGTGTTTAGCTCTTTAACTTGTTGTGTCTTAGCCGTGTTCACTATTCCTTGAAGAGCCTTAAGAGCTATTTTTAATTCATCTGTACTTGCTGCTACTCCACTTTGTTGGGAAGCCACCTCACCTACTACCTTGTTATTAGCATCACCGATATCTTTTAAGGAATCTAAATGAGTTTTCAATGTGTTTAAAGTAGCCTTAGCAGAATCAACTGATTCCTTAATTACCTTGTTTAATAGGCTATCTTTATCAGAACCTGCTGTTGTTTTTACTGCTACCTTTTCTAATTCATCTGATGCTTCTCCAAGCTTAGCACCTAGACTGTTAAAATAACTGGCTACATCACTCTTCTTTGTATCTTTAGTTACTCTGAATCCTAATGTATCAGAGAGTAAATCTAAAAAAGAATAAAAAGCATTCTCAGCACTTCTACCTATATCCATGAGGACAGAACTTAAACTGCTCCCTCCTGTAGCAGCTCCACCACCATTAGTAGACTGATGTCCACTGCCACAGCTAAGAAGTAAAAATAAAGTAGTAAAGCAAATAAAGGAAGAATAAAAGAAACAAAAAAAGCTAAGAGAAGAAAACTCTTAGCTTATTATTTATAGACTTTATTTTATAAGAAAATTACTATTAATTAAAAACTAATCTTATAATAATAATTTATCTCTAGTTAGAGGGTTTAACAGGAGTTGTAAGCTCCTTAATAGCAGACTTTACTTCAGCTTCAGCAGCCGTTAATAACTCATCAATTTCTGTGTTCAAGGCAATAAGTTCTGCCTTACCTTTCCCTCCAGTATTATCGTTTTTATCTATGGCATTTTTTATATGAGCATCAGTAACATCTTTTTTACAAAGATCATCATCTTTCAATTTATCCAAAAATGGTTTAATTTTTGCCTTTACACCAGCAATTTTTGCCTTCAAATCACTAGAAAGCCCAACTTTTTTTTCTAATGATGCCAATTTAGTATCTATACCCGATACTAAGCTATACACCCCTACAACTAATTGTCCATTATTATCATTTTTCTCATCTTCTAAAGTGCCATCATCCTTCTTAAGCTTTTTTCCAATACCCTTAACAAACTCATCAACGGACTTAACTAAAGTATGAATTTCTTTAACATCTTTAGCAAAAGCAACAGAGTCTTTTATGTTATTAGTTATTGTAACTAGGTCAATAATAGTGCCATCAGATTTAGCAGCCTGCCCATCTTTAGTAGCAGACCCTGAAGTATTACAAGAAATAAGTAAAAATAAAGTCAAAAATAACGCACATAAAGTAATTCTTTTCATTATCACGTGCCTCCTTCTTTACTCAAGGGGGCAATATAAAAAATAAAAGGAAAACGAATTTCATGAATAGAGAAATAGTTTTTCTCAAATGACTTTATTTAGTTATGTATTTGTTATTAATTCTGATCATTAACTTTTAGTTTCAGAGATTTGCTTATTAGTAATTACAGGGGTATCGGTAACATTAATTTTTATAGCATCTTTAACTTCTTTAAGTCCTGTGTCAATAGTATTTCTTATAGCAATAGTTAAAGTATCCAATGCTTTAGTAACAGCACTAACTGCTACGCCTTTAACTGCAGTAACAGCATCATCAGCAGCAGCACTAGGACCAGCAAATTTACCATCCTTAGCCATAGCTGTTAATACAATAGCACCTGCAATAGTTCCATCTTTAGGAACAGCTCCAGCATTCTGAGAAATAGCTAATTTAACAGCATCACCATTATCCTTAATCATGGCTTTTAAAATGTCAGCACCAGTTACAGCTCCGATCGACGCTGCAGCACAGGCTGCTGCAGCATTATCAGCTCTATTGCCATCAGTGGTCGTAGTAAATAATTTGCCAACATCTTTCTTACTATCACCTTTAGTAGCATCAGCATTTGCATTTCCTTCACCTTGCTTTAGAATCTACGTCAACAATTTCTTTAATTCCTTTAACAAGAGCATTGACACTTGTAACATCTGCTGCTACAGCATCCTCATTTTGTTTAGCATTTCCAATAACAGTATCAGTTGTAGCCCCACTAGCAGCTGTCTTAGCTCCTTCTGCAATTTTGTCTAATGTGCCTGTAATAAACGTATCAACAACTGATTTAATTTTTGAGTAATTCCCATTCTTAGCAACTTCCGTCTGTAACTTTTTTTTAACTGAGTTCATAGTTTTTTCAATATCAGTGAAATACTTACCAATGTCAGATTTCTTAGTGTCAGCTTTAATACCAAAAGCCCCAGTAATCATATCAGAAAGGGAAGTAAAAACATTTAAGAAGTCATTACTTAAACTAATAACAGATTTTAAGAATCTACTCTGAGGATCTTCCGTCTTAGTAGTACCACTGCCACAACTAAGAAGTAAAAATAAAGTCATAAGTATACTTAATATTTAAGTTTTCAATTTTCCCACTTAATCTATTCTTCATATTATAGATATTATAGTGCATCCTTTTTTACTCAAAAGGACAAAATGGTTAAAACCCTTTGATAAGCACAAAAACAAAAACTAAAAGCATAGATACTTTAATATTACAGAGACTGTATGTGACTCAACAATTAATAAAATTGATTAGTTTTGGTAATAAAGATAATTGATATGTAAATCAAATAAAGAAAAGGTTCACTTAATTTAAATTTATTTATTTAACAATGAATAGACTATGGACATTAATGTTAAAAATATTCCTATATTAAGGGTAATAATTGTTCCAAACATCCAACCATGAAGTCTTAGTGTACTCTTAAGTTCCATTGTGTTAACATCAATCTTATTGTCCAGTTCATTAAATTTAGTATCAATCTTATTATCCAGGTCCTTAATGTCTGATTTCAGTTCACTTCTAACAGTATCAATCTTATTATCAAGTTCATTGAATGTAGTATCAATCTTAGTGTTAAGATTATTTTCAACAGTATCAATCTTGTTATCCAGTTCATTGAATTTAGTATCAATCTTATTATCCAGGTCCTTAATGTCTGATTTCAGTTCACTTCTAACAGCATCAATCTTATTATCAAGTTCATTGAATTTAGTATCAATCTTAGTGTTAAGATTATTCTCAACAGTATCAATCTTGTTATCCAGTTCAGTCTTGACTGATTTAATTTCGGATTGTAAAAGTGCTTCAACTTTTTCAAGTTTTATATCAAAGTTTTCTTTTAAAAACTCAATATCTTTATAAGTCAGTTCATTACGATAATATCTGTAAGATAAATCAATAGCAATATCTCTATTTATACCCGCTTTAGTAAGTTCATTGATGACCATTTGTTGTGTAATAACTGATTGAGGAAGTCCCATAAAAATCTCCTTATATAATTATTATATAATATCTTAAGCGTTATAAGAATCTTATTTTAATAAAATGTACTTTAAGAGTACATGTACTTTGTACTTATAAATATCAAATATAACTGATTTACTTGAATCATTCATAATACTAAGTTTAGATGTCGCAAACAACTCTATTAACATAGTAATTCCAGTAAATTTATTATTTATAAGTTTAACAGGTTAAATTCTAAACTTATGACTCATACCTGCTCTAAGTTTAAGAAAGTTTTTAGTCACATCCCCATAGCCAAAAGTGTTATCCCTATCTTCAATATATAACATTATACAATTTTTTTTAAATTCATAAAAAATTTCAAATACAATCTTAATAACAACATTTACTTACCTTAGTATGTGTTGTTAAAAGATTACTACCAGTACTATTTAGACTTAAATTATTACAGACAAAAGTAAAAATAAAATCATTAATATAAGAGCTAGAAAGCTAAAAAAGAATAATTTTTGAAAATTAAATCAATACTTATAATAGCTTATACAGCACAAAAAGAATTGCTATATATTGTTTAAATCACAAAGATAAGAGGTTTAGTATGATTAGTATGAATGAAAACATAAGATCATTAATATTTTTAACACAGTATTTTTGTACTGTTGCAAAGGATACAAGGTAAGTACCGTACCTACTGAAACTCAGATACACAGTGGAGCTAAGGGAACTTTGGATAATTTACAAAAGAAAACTGATGAAAACACACAAAAAGTTATTACTCTAACTGCTGATGAAAAGAAAAAGTTTAACTCTTTAAAGCATGCATTGAATCGGGTAATTGAAAAATTACAAGATCAAATTGATGGATGCAAAGATGTAAGTAAAAGCAAATGTACAAACTTTATTACCTGGATCAATGGAAACATACAAAAACAAAAAGAGTTAGCAGAAGATTTTACCACTATAGTTACAATCTCTTAGAAGATAAAAAACAAAAACATGAAGATAATAAAGATTTTAATACTTATATAAGTAATGCTATTGATTGTAAAGCCAATAATCAAATTAATCAATGTAATAATGACAATAAGTACGGCAATGATACTAACGAAATAGAACAATTTTTAGAAGTGTTTTAAACCATATGTCTATTAAAAATACTTAAAGGTTGGCAAGAAATTATTATACAAAAAAAATAAAATAAATATTTAAAACAATAGGTAAATATCAGGATAAGGGAATTTAATATGAAAATTACCAATTTTGGTTTGATGATCTTATCACTATCAATTAGTAATTGCGATCAAAATAACAATAATGATAAAAAAGCTAAAAATAGAGCTAAAAGAGATTGAAAAGAACAATCAAAAATAAAAAAAACACCTGAAGAAACATTAAGAGAAAAGTTAAATAAATCTCAACTAAAAAGACTAGATTTCTTAAAAAAAGTTTTAGATGATAAAAGTAAATTTAATCATCTTATAAATTTAGATGAAGAAAAAATTAAAATATCACTAAATCATATACAAAGTGATCTTTCAATGTACACAGATGGGTAATTCAGAACAAAAAAAAGGAATCGTTTAAACCTTAGTAAAGAAATATTAAAAAACAATGATAACAATCTAGACAATATTATTGGTAAGGATAGTCAACTAAACAACACTTATAATATGGAAGGAACAAAAAACTAAGAGAACAATAAACTAAATATGAAACTAAAAAAAATATCTAAAAAATTCAAAATAAAACCTCAATATCAAATCAAAAAAGCAAAAATAAACAGGAGAAAAGAAATTAAATTTTGATGAGCAATACCATACTAAAACCATTAAACCCGTTCACCTTAGATGGGAGAATACTTTTCAAAATTAATTTTATTCTCCAAACAACTTTGTGCTAAATTTTTATGTAATTCTAAAACAAAATCAAATACATGGTACAAATTTTTTGATATATCAACAGTAAAGTCTGAGCATAAATTAATGTTAAGCATCAATTTATTTAAAAAATATATTCGTATCAATAATACCTATTGCTTAAGCTATGTACAGGAAACATTCAAAATTAAACCTAGATAAAGAAAAGCATCTAAGATGGGGCTTCTCTTTTAATGAAATAGAGGTCTATATTTACTGGCAAATAAACTAAAATTTTCATCACTTGATATATAACCAAATAATTTCAGTAGACTTTTTTACCATAGTTAGGTTGTCCATATATTAAAATACGAACAAAACTACTACTAGTTTTGGATTAATCTCAGTCTTTGTTAAATAATTATTTATAACTTCAGTCCAATATTCAACTGTTTTAAATTTTGATCTAGTATAAAAATAATTACATATATCAAAAATCATCAATCCCGCCTCATTGTAGTAAAAAATCATCTATCATCTTTAAACCATCAAACAAAATACCTTTTAACTCTTCTCCCATATATAAGCAAACTCTCAAACACTGCATTTGAAAAGGTTCTATATAGACAACTAACTTCACATTCCCTTAATATAAATACTGGTTTATCTACCCATACAAGTATGTTTCTATAATATTCACCAAACATAACATAACATAACAAAAAAACTATAACAATCACTATCACATGACTTGAAGTAGGTCATACGCCTCCAACCTTCGACAATTTTCTTGAATCATTTTATTAACTTTGAGCATTTTAACTAATCTTTCACTAAATTCAAGATATAGGAATATAAAATTTTAGAGCTTAATTAAACACTCTTTTTTGAATGCTTAATCAAGCTCTAAAAGCTAATTAAATGATAGCAATTAAGGTAGTAAACAAGAATACTACTATCATGTAGAATACAATAAATCTAAAATAAAATCAACCCTAACTCTCTCGGTTTATAAAAATTTTACTTACTATAGACATAATATATCTCGATATCTAAATCAAACTATTCATTTTTGTAAATTCTTTTTTATACTAATGATTTATTGTTATAATGGGCTCATCTTTTCTAGTATGATTTCAAAATCAAAATTATCATTGTGAAATGAAATAAAACCTATTAATTCCTCAGTAAACCTTTTATTTAAAAACTCAGTACTCAAATCTCCCATTTTATATATTTTTGCTAAATTATTCTTATCATAGCCTCATTTATTATTTTTTAAATTTTTGTATTCTTTCATAAATTTTTGAAGAAATTCTTTTTCATCTTCAAAAATCCTATCTAAAAAGTAACTAGTAAACTTAGTATCACTTTTATAAAAATCATAACTATCTTGACTTTTAAGTTGAAATCTTAATGGCCTTATTGAATTTAATCTTGATTTTTTTAAATTTTTACCTTCCTTATCTTTGATTAAAGATAAAACTTCTCTAAACCCATTTTCTAATACATACTGCTCTTCAAGAATGCCCTCTTCTATAGCTGTTGCAATTTTTAAGTAATTATAGGCTTGGGATTTTGCTACATTATAAGAAGTTAAAAATTCGCTAAATTTCTTATAACCATCAAGCTTATAATAATCATTATCTTTTATTTCTTTCAGAATTTTCATTGCTTCTAATTTATTACAGATACTTTCCTTGAAATTTGATTTTAATTTTAATTTAAGTTCATTATACCTTTCTTTTCTCTTTTCCTCTAAAGACAAAATTTGACTATGATTAAGTATAATATTTTTATCGTTATTAATTATTCTTCTATTAATTTCCATATTATTAATTCCTTTTATAATCTTTCCAACGGTTGGAAAAATTTATTTTGTTATTTTTTTTCGCATATAAATTATTATCTATATGATATAAAAAAGTACTCAATATTTTATTATATTCCTTCATATAATCTTTGCACAAATCAAATTTACAATTATCTGCTATTTTTTTGTTTAAATCCTCTCTTTCAGATATAGTTCCTAAAAAATTATTCTTAGATTTTAAAATATCAAGAAGACATTTGTGTGTATTATTTTTTTTAAATCTTGTTATAAGTATGTAAATAGGTAAAAATATTTCTAATTCTTTGATAAAGAAATCCAAAACTTCAAAGCTTTCAACTGCCCATTTTTCTGCTGTCATCGGAACTATTACATAATCACTACAAACTAAAGCATTTGTTAACGTAAAATCTAAACTAGGATTAGTATCTAGTATTACATAATCATAATTATTTTCCAATCTTCCTATTTCAATTTTCAATTTAAATTCTTTAAGCATATATTTATAAGCAACTCGATTCACCTTATGCAAAGTAACATAACTTGGAATTAGATCTAAATTACTATCAATACTGATAATCGATTTATTCATAGATATTTTATCGATTAACACTTCATAAATATTTTTATTAACTAAATCTGTATCTAACTCCTTTATTTTTCTATAAAAATAACTTGTAACTGATGCTTGTGTATCAATATCTATTAAAAGTACTTTATGTTTTTGGGCAAGTAAAGTTGCAAATATAAGAGCACTTGTGCTTTTTCCAACACCTCCCTTAATTGACGCAATAGTGATTATTGTAGGTTTTTTTTTATCCATTTATTTATAATACCTCCGTTTGATAAATTTTTACCATAAAATTCATATACCTGTTTTTCTAAATTGGTTATCAGCTCAAGTAGAAATTGACTATATTGTGTTTCTGATTTTTCTTTCTTAATCAAACGAGCAATACCTTTAATGTAACAAAAAACACTTCCCTTTTTAAATCTAAATTCTATGTAATAAACTTTCGAAAGTGTAGATGCCTTCATAACTCCATTTTCCTCATACTCCGTTATGATACCTTGTAGAGGTTTTCTATACCCATAAAAAATACCTAAAAATTTATCATCTCTTTTTAATGGAAATAAGTTAAATTCATGGATTTTTTGTATATTAAACAAACTTCTGAATGCAATAAAGAATTTGTTTTTTTGATTTCTATTAACTCCAAATGTATAGAAATCCATTATAATTCTTGTATGATATATTGTTCTATTATTGCTTTTCTCCATTTTAATAAAAATTGACTCATTGCCTTTATCATTAATTTCCAATTTCTTTTTCTTAAGACGTTCTAATATACTTTCCATGACTAATCCTTAATTGTAATTTTCTCCAGATTTTACTAATTTTAAATAATTTTTATTGCCCTCTATTAACTCTAAAAGCTTATAGTAATAATAGTTACTAAATACTTTGTTATATTCTAATTTGTTCTGTTTGTTTAAATAATTCTTTAATATTGGTACCAAAACTGATGTATCTACTTTAGATCTTAATTGTTCAAGAAGTATACTAAATATGTTGTTTTTAATATCTTTCTCGGTTTCTTTTGTAATTAATTTAGTTGAATCTTTAAGCTTTCCTATTATTGTTTTTAAATCATTATACTTATTGTTTTCTATGATAAAGTGTGGTTTGTATTTGTATTTATTGTATACATTTTGTATTTGTGTTTTTAACTGTTTGCTGTTATATCCTTCCCTTTCTAAGCTAATCTTCGTTTCATCTAATATCCTATTTAATTTTAGCCTCTTGCTTTCAAGTTTACTGCTTATTGTTTCTGTATTATTGATACTTTTACGTATACTGTTTTGGAAAAAGTTTTCAGTTCTTTTGAGCGTTTTAAGTATTTCGATTTTAGTATTTTTTTCTAAGTTTAAATTCAAAATAGAGAAGAAAGTATTTGATTTAAAACAGCACTTTTTAGCATATTTTTTTACTTTTAGTCTTTCTATAAATTCTTTATTCTTCTTTTCTTTATTATATATATTATTATATAAACACTCCTCTTTTTCTACACTGCTATTTTTGATACAAGTCTTTTCAAGATATGCATTAACGCGTTTTTGATGTCTCTCTTCTTTTTTATCTCTAAAGTGTTTATTGGTTATACGGTAGCATTCTTTTTTAGGGTACTTAAGTTTGTAATGAATTTCAGTTCCCATATTAATACCCAAATGTCTATGATAATTAATTGTAACCCTTAATACTTTTGCTAATTTATAAAGATAATTTTGTAAAGTTTTAAGTTTAATAGGTTTTTGGTCATTTTTTTTCATATTATTATTGAAATAATAAAGTATGTCACTTTGGGTATATTTTTTAAACTTTAAATTCATGTAGCTTAGCGTAGATATTAAAACGATTAACTTGTGTTGATGTTTATTGGTATTTTTTTTTGTATCCTTCATTTAATACTCCTTAATTGCTACTATTTATAATAGTGCAATTGCCAATAAAATGTAAATATCTCTTTTTTCTTTTCTTAAAAATATTTTTTATATATTTAGTGATTAAGGAGTATTAAATGAAGGATACAAATATAAACGTGACAAAAATAAATAAGAGAGAAAGAGTGATGGAGATGTAATATATCCGATAATCCAAGACACTAAAATTGTTTTATTGATGTTGGTTCTGAGCTATTTGACAATGTTGTATCTGATATTACCAAAGAAAATGATGTTGATAGTTTAGTAAAAGGAATTAAATCAATTGTAGATGGGGTGCTTAAAAATGGAAGTAAAATGTGACTTTGCATAAAAGTTATTTATATTTGTCCTTCCTTGAGTAAACAAGGAAATACGTAATAATGAAAAGAATTACTTTAAGTGTGTTATTGATGACTTTATTTTTACTTCTTAGTTGTGGCAGTGGAAGTGCTAAGATGGAGGATCCTAAAACCACATTCTTAGATTCATTAGTTAAGATAGGTCATGGGTTTTACGAAATTTTTGGTATTTTTGGTAATGCTATTGGTGATGCTTTGGGACTTACAGCAGTTAAATCTGATGACAAGAAAAGTAAAGTTGGTGAACACTTTGATAAGATAAAAAAAGGTTTGGAAGATACTAATGGAAAATTAAAAGAGCTATCAGGTGAAATATCTGAAGCAAAAAATGCTAATAGCAGCACAATTAAATCTGTTAAGAGTGTAATTAACAGTTCTAGTGATGTCTTTGAGCAACTAATTTCTGCTTTAACTAAACTTGCTGATACCGCTAAAGAGGCTGGTAATATTGATATTGGTGATAATGCTAATGCTGTTCCTAGTGCTGCTGATAAAGATAGTGTTGAAGCTATTATTGCAGGAGTTAAAGATATTATTGGAGTAGCAGAGAAGTCTGGTGTAAAGATCGAATCTGGAGATGCTTGTATTGCAGTAAATGCTGCTGCTACTACTGATGCTCCTGCTGTCCTTGGTGGTGCAAATGGAAATGCTGCTGCAGGTGCTGGTTCTAAATTAGCTGATGAGGTAACTAAAGCTGATCCATGGGCTATAATAGATAAGATTAAAAATGCTACTGCTACTACTCCTGCTAAACTTAACGGTGCCAATAATGAAGCTGGAGCACTTGCTGCTTCTAATGACAAGGCTGATGCTGCAGCTGGTGCTAAGAGTAATGCTGATCTAGTAGCAGCAGTAGCCCTCAAAGCTATGACTAAGAATGGTAAATTTAGTGCTGTTGATGCTGATAAAGATATTGTTAAGGCGGCAGCAGCAAGTGCTGTAAATAAGGTACTGGGAATACTTGATTTTATAATTAGGAAAACAGTAAGTAGCAATCTAAATAAGATAAAAGAAGCTGTTAAGGGGATACAGTACTTTGAGACTGCTACTCAATCAACTGAAGCTAGTGCCGCTCAACCTACTGCTACTAAATAAATTATCTAATTAAATAATCTAAATAATAAAGTCATTTGAGGAAAACTATGTTTCTCTTTATGAGATTTGTTTTCCTTTTATTTGTATTTTTGCCCCTTTGAGGTAATAAGGAGGCACGTGATAATGAAAAGAATTACTTTATGTGCGTTATTTTTGACTTTATTTTTACTTCTCAGTTGTGGTAGTGGCAGTACTAGTGCTGAGGATCCTAAAATCACATTCTTAAACTCTATTGCTAATTTGGGTAAAGGGTTCTTAGATGTTTTTACTTCTCTTTCTGATATGGTTACTGGGGCTTTTGGCATTAATGCTGAGACTAAGAAATCTGACATTGGTAACTATTTCACTTCTATTGAAACAACTATGACATCTGTTAAAAAGAAGTTACAAGATCAAGTTGCTAAGAATGGGAATTACTCAAAACTTAAAACAGTTGTTGATACCTTTATCACTAACACATTAGACAAGATCGCAGCAGGAGCAAAGGAAGCTGCTAAAGGGGCTACTGGTGATGATAAAATTGGTGGTGCTACTAAAGATAGCGGCCAGGATCCTGCACCTGCAGATGCTGAAAGTGTCAACGCTCTTGTTAAAGGAATTAAGACTATTGTTGATGTGGTTTTAAAAGATAAGGGTAATGCAGGTGCTACTAAAACAGGGGATGATAAAAAGGATATTGGAAAATTATTTGAAAAGAAGGATAGTGGTACTGAAACTGAAGCTGCTAAGGCTAGTGCTTCAATCGGAGCTGTAACTGGGGCTGACATCTTGCAAGCTATTGCTAGATCTGGAGAGACTGCTGATAATAGTAAAAATATTGAGGCGGCGACAGATGCTGCAAGTATTGCTGCTGCTAAAAAAGAAGATGATAAAAAAGAAATTAAAAATGCAGCAAAAAAGGATGCTGTTATTGCTGCGGGTATTGCACTGCGAGCTATGGCTAAGGATGGTAAATTTGCTGCTAAGAGCAATGAAGAGAAATCTGCCAATGCAGTCAATGGAATAGCAGCTAATGCTGTTGGTAAGACTTTAAGTACTCTAATAATAGCAATAAGAAATACTGTTGATAGTGGTTTAAGAACAATAAGTAATGCTCTTGCTACAGTTACACAAGAAGATAAATCTGCAGAAGCTACTATACCTGCAGATGCAACAGTTAATGGACAGCAACAATAAAGAATTATCAATAAAACGTACATAACTAAATAAAGTTATTTGAGGAAAACAAATCTCATAAAGAGAAGAGTTTTCCTTTTTTACTATCTGTAATAATGCTCAGGTCTAAATAGTATTGATAGCTATCCTTTAACAACATATTAACGGTAAGACTACATTTGAGTTTTTTATAAGATAAAAAAATAGACTAAATACTTTATGTTATAGTTAAGAACCCTCTTAAATCACATTTTATTAATATAAGGTTCCTATAACCGTTAAAATATTATATAATAATTATATAAGGAGACTTCCATGGGATTTGCTCAACCAGTAATTACTCAACAAATGGTCATAGCTGAACTTACTAGAGCTGGTATAAATAGAGATATTGCTATTGATTTATCTTATAGATATTATAAAAATGAACTTACACACAAGGATATTGAGTATTTAGAGACTACTTTTAACCTTAAGCTTGAAAAAGTTGAAGCACTTTTACAAGCTGAAATTCAAAGGGTTGAGACAACCTTAAAATCTGACATTAAAGACCTGGATAATAAGATTGATACTGTTGAAAATAATCTTAACACTAAGATTGATACTAAATTTAATGAGCTTGATAATAAGGTTGATACAGTCAGAAATGAATTAAAATCTGACATTAAAGATCTGGATACCAAAATAGATTATGTTAGAAGTGAATTAAAATCTGATATTAGAGATCTAGATACTAAAATAGATACTGTAGAGAATAATCTTAACATCAAGATTGATACTAAATTCAATGAACTTGATAATAAGGTTGATACAGTCAGAAATGAATTAAAATCTGACATTAAAGACCTGGATAATAAGATAGACACTGTTGAGAATAATCTTAACACCAAGATTGATACTAAATTTAATGAACTTGATAATAAGATCGATGTTAACAAAATGGAACTTAAGAGTACATTAAGACTTCATGGTTGGATGTTTGGAACAATTATTACCCTTAATATAGGAATATTTTTAACATTAATGACCATAGTCTATTCATTGTTGAATAAGTAAATTTAAATTAAGTGAACCTTTTCTTTATTTGATTACATATCAATTATCTTTATTATCAAAATAATTTAATTTTTTGTTAAATGCAATTATCAATTGATGATTGCCTCATTTTATTTAGTTTTTGCAATATTAAAGTATCTATGTTTTTAGTTTTTGTTTTTATCTTATTTAAGGGTTGTTAACCATCTAGCTGCCCCCTCTTATTAAAAAAGGAGGCACGTGATAATGAAAAGAATTACTTTATGTGCGTTATTAATGACTTTATTTTTACTTCTTAGCTGTGGGAGTGGTACTACTAGTGCTGAGGATCCTAAAACCACTTTCTTAAACTCTATTGCTAATTTAGGTAAAGGGTTCTTAGATGTTTTTACTTCTCTTTCTGATATGCTTGCTGGGGCCTTTGGTATTAAAGCTGAGACTAAGAAATCTGACATTGGTAACTATTTCACTTCTATTGAAAACACTATGACATCTGTTAAAAAGAAGTTACAAGATGAAGTTAAAAAGAATGGTAACTATCAAAAAATAAAGGAAGTAGTTGATAACTTTATTACTAACACATTAGACAAGATCGCTGATGGGGCCTAAGACCGCTGCTACTGGGGCTACTGGTAGTGATGCTATTGGTAATGCTAAACAAAATGAGGATGCTAAACCCGCAAATGCTACAAGCGTAAACGCCCTTGTTAAAGGAATTAAGACTATTGTTGAGGTAGTTTTAAAGAAGGATGAAGGTGATCCAAATGCTACTAAGACCGGTGATACAGAGAAAAAATCAATTGGTAAGTTGCTTGGTACTAAAGACGATGATGGTACAGAAGCACATGCTGCTGCAGCTAGTGCTTCTATTGGGGCTGTAACTGGTACTGACATATTGCAAGCTATTGCTAAATCTGGGGATGTTGCTGGTGAGGTTGGAATTGAAAATGCAAAGAATGCTGCTGAGATTGCTATTGCCAAGAAAGAGGCTAAAGAGTTTAAAGCAGATCAAAAGGATGCGGTTATTGCTGCGGGTATAGCCCTTAGGGCTATGGCAAAAGATGGCAAATTTGTGGCTAAAACCGGTGAAGAGAAATCTGCTAATGCAGTTAATGGGGCAGTATCAAGTGCAGTAAGTAAGACTTTAAGCACTCTAATAATAGCAATAAGAGATACTGTTGATAGTGGGTTAAAGTCAATAAGCGATGCTCTTGCTGCAGTTACACAAGAAGATAAGTCTGCAGATTTTACTACACCTACAGATGCAACAACTGGTAGTCAGCAATAATAAATAATTATCAATAAAATATGCATAACTAAATAAAGTCATTTGAGGAAAACTATTTCTCTATTCATGAGATTCGTTTTCCTTTTAGTTATGTCTAGCTTCCCCTTGAATAAAAAAGGAGGCACGTGATAATGAAAAGAATTACTTTATGTGCGTTATTAATGACTTTATTTTTGCTTATTTCTTGTAATACTTCAGGAAAAGATCTTAAAGAGGATGAAGTAGCTAAATCTGATGGCACTGTTATTGACCTAGTTAAAATAACTAAGCACATAACAGACACTGTTGCTTTTGCTAAGAGTGTTAAAGAGGTTCATTCTTTAGTTAAGTCTATTGATGAGCTCGCTAAAGCTATTGGGAAAAAAATTCATAATGATGGTACTCTTACTGATGATGGTAGTACTGATAAAAATACTTCATTGATGTCAGGAGTTTATAGTATTGTGTTAGATATAGATAAGAAATCAAAAGCTTTAAGCGTTTTGGACTCTTTTAAAGAACAAATTTTGGATGAGAAAGTAATTAGTTTTACAACTGCAACTAAAGCATTTTTGGATAAACTCAAGAGCAAACATGCTGAGTTAGGGGTTGATCAAGGAGCTGCTACTAAAGATAATGCACAAAAAGCTATAGATAGAACTAGTCAGCCTAATGGAGATAAAGGAGCTGAAGAACTAGATAAGTTGAATACAGCAATTGATGCATTGTTAACGGCTGCTGAAGCTGCAGTAACGTCTGCTATTAATGAGCTTACAACTTCTACTAAACCTTAACCAAGGGATAAATTGTTGTTATAAGATTAGTTTTTAATTAATAGTAATTTTCTTATAAAATAAAGTCTATAAATAATAAGCTAAGAGTTTTCTTCTCTTAGCTTTTTTTGTTCTTTTTATTTCTTTTTTTACTTCCTTTAGATTTCTTTTGTCTTTTAGACCAATATTTGTTCATTGGTTTTATCTTGTTTTGTCTCTTAATAATAACTTAAGATTACTTACTTTTACTTCTTAGCTGTGGCAGTGGGAGTACTAAGATGGAAAATCCTAAAACCACGTTTTTAAATTCATTAGTTAAGATAGGTCAAGGATTTCAAGAGATTTTTGGCATTTTTGGTAATGCTATTGGAGATGCTTTGGGACTTACAGCAGTTAAATCCGGTGACAATAAAAGTAGAGTTGGTGAACACTTTGATAAGATAAAAGAGCTATCAGGGGAAATATCTGGTGCAAAAAAAATGCTAATGGGAGTACAATTAAATAGTTAAGGATGCTATTAAAGGAGCAAATGATGTTTTTGGAAAACTAATTGACTCTGTAATTAAATTATCTGGTGTAACTAATGATGCTAGCCCAATTGGTGATAATGTAGCTAATGCTGCAGTTGCTGCTGATAAACCTAGTGTTGAAGCTATTATTGCAGAGGTTAAAGCTATTATTGATGCTGCCGAAAAGTATGGAGAAAGATTCATACTGGAGATGCTGGTGGTCAGGTAGAAAATGCTAATGGACTTAAAGTAGTGATTCACAATGCTGCTGCTGATGCTAATACGGGTGCTAAATTTGCTGAAGAGGTAGCTAAGGCAGATTCATGGGCTATGATTGATAAGATTAAAAATGCTAAAATCGATGGAAATGCTGTTGATGCTGCTGGTGCAGAATCTGGTCCACTTGCTCTTGGTGGTAATACTCAGAATGATAATGGAACTGCAGAAACCAATGCTGACCTAGCAGCTGCTGTTGCTCTTAAGGCTATGACTAAGGGTGGTAAATTTGGTGCTAATGCTGCAGATGCAGAAATAGTTAAATCAGCTGCTGTGAGTGCTGTAAATAAGGTATTAGGAATACTTGACTTGATAATTAGAAAAACAGTAGTAAGCCATCTAGATAAGATAAGAGAAACTGTTAAAGGAATACAGTACTCTGAGATTACTACTGAAACTAGTTCGATTTAACATGCTGCTACTAAATAAATTATCTATTAAATAATCTAAATAAAGTCATTTTAGGAAAACTATTTCTCTATTCATGAGATTCGTTTTCCTTTTATTTATATTTTGTAATAATACTCAGGTTTAAAATAGTATTGATAGTAATCCTTTAACAACAGATTGACAGTAAGATTGCATTTAAGTTTTTTGGTAAACTAAAAAAAATAGACTGAATACTTTATGTTAGATTTATTGACTCCCTTAATGCCCATTTTACCAAAATAAGGTTCTTTTAATAGTTAACATGTTATATAATAATTATATAAGGAGGTTATTATGGGACTTGCTCAACCAGTTATTACTCAACAAATGGTTATAGCAGAACTTACTAAAGCTGGTATAAATAGAGATATTGCTATTGATTTGTCTTACAGATATTATAAAAATGAGCTTACTTATAAAGATATTGAGTATTTAGAGACTACTTTTAACCTTAAGCTTGAAAAAGTTGAAGCACTATTACAAGCTGAAATTAAATCTGTAGAGTTAAGCTTACAAGCTGAGATTCAAAGGGTTGAGACAACCTTAAAATCAGATATTAGAGACCTGGATACCAAAATAGATACAGTCAGAAGTGAATTAAAATCAGACATTAAAGACCTGGATACCAAAATAGACACTGTTGAAAATAATCTTAACACTAAGATAGATACTAAATTTAATGAACTTGATACTAAGATTGATGTTAACAAAATGGAACTTAAGAGTACATTAAGACTTCATGGTTGGATGTTTGGAACAATTATTACCCTTAATATAGGAATATTTTTAACATTAATGTCTATAGTATATTCATTGTTAAATAAATAAATTTGAATTATTAAACCCTTTCTTTATTTGATTACATATTAGTCATTTTTTTACAAAATTATTTGAATTTTTGTTAAAGACAATTAATATCTGTTAATTTCCTCATTGTATTTAGTTGTTGCAATATTAAAGTATCTATGTTTTTATTTTGCCTTTTTTAGTAATAAGGAGGCACGTGATAATGAAAAGAATTACTTTATGTGCGTTATTAATGACTTTATTTTTACTTCTCAGTTGTGGCAGTGGTACTACTAGTGCTGAGGATACTCAGGGTAGATTCTTAAAGTCAGTTATTAGTTTAGGTAATGATTTCTTAAATGTTTTTACTTCACTTTCTGATATGGTTGGAGGGGTTTTAGGTTTTAATACTAATACTAAAAAGTCTGATGTTGCTGTTTACTTTAAAACCATTCATGATACTCTTTCATCTACTAAGACATCTCTTGAGAAAATTGTTTCTGATATGAAATCTGAAAATAATCCTAATGCTGCTATTACAGAGACTGCTATTAACAAATTAGTTGGTGAAACACTTAATAAGATAATTGATGGTGCTAAAACTGCTAGTGAGGCTATTGGTTCTGATGCTAGTGAGCCAATTGCTAATGTTGCTACTGGTGATGCTGCAGGTACTGCTGGTGGGGATGTTGATAAATTAGTAAGTGGAATGAAATCAATTCTAGATGTGGTACTTAAAAATGAAGGTAAACATAATGCTGGTACTGAAAAAAAGGCCGATGGTCTTACTGCAAGAACTGACAATGGTGATGGTGAAGCAGGTAAATTATTTGCTTCTGATAATGCTGGTGCTAATGCAAAGAAGGCCGCAGCTGATGCTGCTAAGGCTGTTGGTGCTGTAACTGGTGCTGATATCTTACAATCTATGGTTAAAAATGGCACTAATGCAGCTGCAGATGCTGCTAAGGCTAATGCTAAAGATGGAACCATTGCAGGTGCTATTGCATTGCGAGCTATGGCTAAAGGTGGTAAATTTGCTGGTAAGTCTGATGCTGAGTATGCTCCTGAAGTTAAAGGAGTAGCTGTAAGTGCTGTAAACAAGGCTTTGGGTACTCTCACCATAGCAATAAGAAACACTATTGACTCAGGTCTTAAGACTGTTAAAGAAGCTATGAAAATTAATCCTACTGATACCCCTTTAACTACTGATAATCAGACCCCTGAAACTAAAGGTCAATAATCAGAATTATCAATAAAATATACATAACTAAATAAAGTCATTTGAGGAAAACTCTTCTCTCTTTATGAGAACCGTTTTCCTTTTATCTATATCTTGCCTTCCTGAGGTAAAAAGGAGGCACGTGATAATGAAAAGAATTACTTTATGTGCGTTATTTTTGACTTTATTTTTACTTAGCTCTTGTAATACTTCAGGGGCTGCTACTAAAGATGGGCAGGCTGCTAAATCTGATGGTACTCTTATTGACCTAGTTACAATAACTAAGAACATAAAAGACTCGGTTGCTTTTGCTAAGAGTGTTAAAGAAATTCATACTTTAGTTAAATCCATTGATGAGCTTGCTAAAGCTATTGGGAAAAAAATTAAAAATGATGGCACTTTAGAAGCCGTAGCTGATAAAAATGGTTCTTTAATTGCTGGGGTAGTTAGTATTGCTGCAGCTATAGAAGCAAAAGTAGGAGAGTTAAAAATAGCGGATTCCCTTAAAGGTTTAAATGGAAAGGTTAAAGATGTTGAGGATAAGACCAAAGCATTTACAGCTAAGTTGAAAAATCAACATGCTGTTTTGGGAGCTGCTGATGGAGCTACTACTGATGAGAATGCGAAAAAAGCTATAGATTATGTAAATAAGGCTAATGGGGATAATGGTGCAAAAGAACTTGGTGAGATTAATACAGCGATTGATGCATTGTTAAATGATGCTGAAGCTGCAGTAACGTCTGCTATTAATGTGCTTACAACTTCTACTAAATCAGCATCACCTGCTCAATCTAACTAAGGATAAATAAATTAATTATTTATTATAAGATTAGAGTTTTTAGTCAAAGATAATTATCTGATAAAATAAAGTCTATAAATAATAAGCTAAGGGTATCCTTCTCTTAGCTTTTTTCCTTTTTTATTCTATATTTACTTTCTTTACTATTTTAATATACCTCTTTAGATTATTTTGATTTCTTTTACCTTTTAGACTTATATTTATGTCTTGTTTTTATCTTGTTTTAGAACTTAATAATAACTTAACTTACTTATTTTTACTTCTTAGCTGTGGCAGTGGACAACAATCACTTGATTCACCTAATGGTGGCGGGGCAGCTACAGGAGGGAGCAGTTTAAGTTCAGTCCTAATTGATGTAGGTAGAAGTGCTGAGAATGCTTTTTATTCATTTTTAGAATTACTCTCTAGTACATTAGGATTTAGAGTAACTAAAGATACAAAGAAGAGTGATGTAGCCGGTTATTTTAGTAGCCTAGGTAATAAGCTTGGAGAAGCATCAGCAGAGTTAGAACAAGTAGCAAAAAAATCAAAAACAGAGCTTGATAAAGGTAGTATAAACAAGATAATTAAGGAAGCAGTTGATACTGCTAAGGCTACTTTAAACACATCGAAAAACTATTTAGACTCTTTAGGTCAAGTAGGTGATGCTAACAAGGTAGGTGATGCAGCAAGTGATGCTGCAGGAACAGCTGCAGATGAAACTGAATTAAAGAAAGGATATAATTCATTGAAAGGAATAGTGGATACAGCTACTACAGAAGGTATTTCAAAGCCAAAAGTAGGAGCAACAACATTAAAAGTAGATAATGCAGATAATAAGGATGGTGCTAAAATATTGGCTACGAGTGCTGGTAAACCAGCAGCAGATGCAGGTAAAGCAGCATTGATATTAGCAAGTGTGAGTGGAGAGGAAATACTAGCATCAATAGTTGAGTCAACAGAAGGTGATGCAGCACTGGCGGCAGCAGCAACTGCAAATACAAGTGCGGTGTCTTTTGCTAAAGGAGGAGCTACTGCAGCTAATTTAGCACAAGATTCAGCGTTAGCAAGTGCGGTGAGTGGAGGAATAGCACTACGTTCATTGGTTAAAACAGGCAAACTAGCATCTGCAGCAGATGGACAAGGAGGACAAGGATAATCGCAAGGAGTAGGAATAACCGTGGCAAACAAGATATTGGTAGCAGTAGAGGATATAATCAAAAAAACAGTAAAGAATGTTCTTGAGAAATCAAAAGGAGAAATAGATAAAACAAGAGCCCCAAAACCAGCAGGTCAGAAGTAAACTAGATAGTTAGAAATTAAATTATTGAGTAATTAGAGTAGAAGTCAATCTTAGAGATATGTCTAGGTTGTCTTTTTTTTTCGTTGTAAGTGATTTTATTTTTAATAATAGGATCTAATAGTGTAAAAGTAGGCGAAGCTCCCCTAAAAGGTATTCTTAAACTCTATTGCTAATTTGGGTAAAGGGTTCTTAAATGTTTTTACTTCTCTTTCTGATATGGTTGCTGGGGCCTTTGGTATTAAGGCTGACACTAAAAAATCTGATATAGGGGAATACTTTAGTGCTATTGAAAAAACTATGATATCTGTTAAAGAGAAGTTACAAGCAGAAGTTGAAAAAAATGGAAATTACACAAAACTTAAAACAGTTGTTGATACCTTTATCACTAACACATTAGATAAAATTGCTGATGGGGCTAAGGAAGCTGCTAAAGGGGCTGAAGGTAGTGATGCTATTGGTGGTGTTCTTACTGCAGGTCAAGATGCTGCACCCGCAGACGCTACAAGTGTAAACGCTCTTGTTAAAGGGATTAAAGAAATTGTTGACGTAGTTTTAAAGAAAGATGAAGGGAATTCAGATGCTACTAAAACAGGAGATGATAAAAAGGATATTGGTAAGTTGTTTGAAAAGAAGGATAGTGGTACTGAAACTGAAGCTGCTAAGGCTAGTGCATCAATTGGGGCAGTAACTGGGGCTGACATTTTGCAAGCTATTGCTAAATCCAAAGAAGATCCTAAAGTTAATGATGCTGAAGGAATTGAAAAAGCTACAGATGCTGCTGAGATTGCTATTGCTAAGGCTGTTAACGGCAAAAAAGAGATTAAAGAGGCAGCAAAGAAAGACGCTGTTATTGCTGCTGGAATAGCACTTCGGGCAATGGCTAAGGGTGGTAAGTTTGCTGCTAAGGCTGAAGAGAAATCAGCCAATGCAGTTAATGGGGCAGCGGCTAGTGCTGTTGGTAAGACTTTAAGTACTCTAATAATAGCAATAAGAAATACTGTTGATAGTGGATAAAAACAATAAATGCAGCTCTTGCTACAGTTACACAAGAAGATAAGTCTGCAGATTCTACTACACCTGCAGACGCAGCAGCTAATGGACAGCAACAGTAAAAGAATTATTAATAAAACATAACTAAATAAAGTCATTTGAGGAGAACTTTTCTTTTCATAAGAATGTTTTCCTTTTATTTATATTATACTTATGACTTTATTTTTACTTCTTAGTTGTGGCAGTGGTACTACTAGTGCTGAGGATTCTCAGGGTAGATTCTTAAAATCTATTATTAGTTTAGGTAATGACTTCTTAAATGTTTTCACTTCACTTACTGATATGGTTGGAGGGGTTTTAGGGTTTAATACTGAGACTAAAAAGTCTGATGTTGCAGCTTATTTTAAGACCGTTCAGGATACTCTTTCATCTACTAAGAGGTCCCTTGAGAAAATTGTTCTGACATGAAAGCTGAGAATAATCCTAATGCTTCTGCAGTTGAAACCGCTGTAACTAATTTAGTTACAACTACTCTTGATAAGATAACCCAAGGGGCTAAGACTGCCAGTGAGGTCATTGGAGATGCTGGTGACATACATTGGTAATGTTGGTGCTACTAATGCTGCTGGTGTTGTTGGGACTGAAGTCGATAAATTAGTTAAGGGTATTAAAGATATAGTAGCTGTGGTACTTAAAGAAGGAAATCCTGAGGCGGGTACTGATAAAAAAGCCGAGGATCTTAGCGCAAGAACAGCTAATGGTAATGGTGAAGCAGGTAAATTATTTGCTGCTAATGCTGGTGATGATGCTAATGCAAAAAAGGTTGCAGCTGATGCAGCTAAGGCTGTTGGTGCTGTAACTGGGGCTGACATCTTGAAAGCCATGATTAAAAATGGTGCTAATTCTGCTGTTGAGGCTGCCAAGGCTAATGCTAAAGATGGAACTATTGCAGGTGCTATTGCATTAACAGCTATGGCTAAGGATGGTAAATTTGCTGGTCCTACTGCTGATAGTGTTGATTATGTTACTGCTGCTAAAGGAGCAGCAGTAAGCGCAGTAACTAAAGCATTGGGTACTTTAACTATTGCTATAAAAAACACTATTGACGTGGGCCTTAAGACTGTTAAAGATGCTATGAAATTTAATTCTACTGATACTACTTTAACTACTGATAATCAGACCCTTGAAGCTAAAAGTTAATAATCAGAATTATCAATAAAATTATACATAACTAAATAAAGTCATTTGAGGAAAACTATTTCTCTATTCATGAGAATCGTTTTTCTTTTTTGAATTTTAGTAGATTAAATATTTGTACTAAAGATAAGACAGTAACTTTTATTCAGTTCCCTATTAATTAGGTGTAAGTAAGTATTATAAGATTAGTTTTGTTTGGTATGTAATTAATTTTATTTTGTTAAAATAATTTTAAATAGATTTTAATTATTACGGAATAAAATAATCGGGGTTTTATGGAATTTATTTTTGTTATTTAAAATAAAAGGGTGTACATTTACCAGTAATTATTATATTTCAATATAGAGACTTAATAATTAAATAATCTAATATCCCAGGAGGGAGATATGAAGAGAAGTATTTTGTCAGTATGTATGTTAGCATTATTATGTTTGTTATCATGTGATATGAATGCCCTTAATGATTTATTAAATGAAGTAAGGGAAAAGGTTTTAGATGAAAGCAAAGATAATAAAGATTTAAACCATGAACAAGGAAATCAGGAACAAAAAGAAGATGTTATAGATGATTTTGAGAAAGGAGTAGAAATACAACAGGATATGGAAATACAACCTGTTAATTCGGGATTTGAGGTGTCTAAGCAAGTAGATCCATATTATGTTCAAGAAGAAGTAATAAAAATAGAAGAAAAAGATTTAGTTCCAAGTACTGAATCCGAAAAAGAAGCACAAGAAGAAATTGAAAAGGCAGAAAGTGTGTTTCAAGCTTCTGAATTTGCTAAATTAACAGAGGAACGGATGTTAGGTCTTAAGAACGACTATGAGCAGATAAAAACCAGTTTTTATGATATTTTCTCAGAACTTAATAATAAAATTCAAAATAAAATAGAGCGTTATTCTAGACGTAATAAGAGACAGATTAATAGGATACAGATACAGAAGCTAATTCAATCTTACAATCAATTAAATGAGCAAAGGTCTAATATTGATAGACTTATGATTCAAGTTGATAGTGGACTTGATGAGTTAGGATCAGCAAAATTATTCTTTAATAAGGCTAAGGTGACATTAAAAGAAGGTATTACTGAAAGATTGATAAATAAACATAGAAATTACTGGAGGTCAAGAAGAGGAGAGAGTGATTTAGTATCTAGACAGGCACGAAGAGAAGCAGAGAATGCGTTAACTCAATTAGAATCTTCTTCTATGAAGTTAATTGAGGCAAAGGTAATAAAGAAAGAAATAGAAGAACTTATTAGTGAGGCAAAAACTGTTCTAGAGAATTTTGCAAGATAAGAATATATGTGAGGGTATGAATATATATCGTCTAATACTAGTGTTTTAAAGAAGAGTCTTCTGTGAAAGGAGATTCTTTTTTATTTAAACAGATATTAAAAAGAGGAAAAAGAATTATTGGAGGCAGTGATATTTGATGTCAAAGACCCTATTATGTTGTCAAGCTATAGTTAATCAAGAGGATAAATTGTTTTTAAAGGCTACTGGAGTTGAAGAAATTTAAAATAAAGACTTATAGATAAAGGCCAGTAGTAAATAATAAAGGTCATTTAAAGTATAAGATTTTTTTGTGATTTAAAAGGTCAAACAGAGAATATGTTTTCTTGGGTTATATATATATAAAATCATACTAATTGATAGTAATCTATTTTTGATTATTTTAGCAATTAATCTAGGGGATATAGTTGTTTGCACCAAAATCATACCAAACAATATCAAGATAAAAAGAATAGTTTTAAATAAATAACGATAGTAGTGTAAAACATAGTACTACGTCTTTTTAAGAGAGAATAAAAAAAATAGAGAATTTTAAATAAAATAATTTGTATTTTAGACAAAGTGATATATATTTTAAATTAATAATGATTATTATTTAATATAATAATCATTATTAATTTCAAGGAAGGAGAATATTTATGAGAACAAACCTATTTATATTTACATTGTTAATTATAGGATTAGTATCTTGTGATCTAAATTCTAAATTATTGGGTAGTAAAAAAGGAAACAAAGATGTTCCAAAAAAGGTTGTAGATGGTGTTCAAGGAGATGAGTCATACAAACAAGCTAATGTCGATGATTTAGCAAAGGTTGTAAATGATATTCAAGGAGATGAACCAGCAAAGGAAGATAAGGATGTTGCTGATAAGGCAGAGTTAATATCTGAGCTTAAAAAGGATACCGAAAGTCTTATTACAGTAGTAAAGAAAGATAAGGCTGAAGTTGAGGATGGAAATCAATATGAAATGAAGGATGAAGTATTTAAAGCAGTGACAGATGCTGTTAATAATAAGACACTAGATAGTGTTGAGAATAAGGAAGCAAGAAGATTATTTTATTCCTCTTTGGGATACGATAAAGGAAAAATAAAAGAATTTGCAAAGATTCTTAAAAAGATAGAATCAGATGCTGCAAACAAGGGTACATGGATTAAGGATATAATAAGTGCAGGTAGAGAACATCTTCAATCTAATTTTGAGAAAGTAATTGATAAGTTAGAAAAGAGTAAAGAGAAACTTGCTAAATTGAGTCTTGTTGATTTAAAAGAAGTTAAAACAAAGTTTGACGAAATTAAGTCACAAAGAGAAGCTTTTATAAAAGCTGTAGATAGTCTTATTGCATCTTATAAAGCCAAGACAGATAATATTGATTCTGACAGTGAGAAATTAATAAAGCATGTTGAGAAAAAATATAAAGATCTAATTACAGTTAAAATTCCTGGAGTGAAATCAGTATATGATAAAATTGTAGGTGTGCTAGATACAATTAAGTAATTATTAATGATATTTAAATACAAAGGAAGATAGCTTAACATAAGCCTATCTTCCTATTTTTTATTTAGAGTAAGTAAAAATCCTATTTATCTGGTAAGAGTACCTGTGTGAGTAAGTAAGTCTTTTACTAATGTAAGTTTTGAGTATGGATTTTTTAATGCTTGGTATGATTGGTAATTATCATAAGATGATGTAGGATATGCTTGGTAATTTTTGTTATTGAGTTTTTGTATTTTTGTAATTAAAGAACTTACTTCAGTTTTGAGTTCATCTAATTTTGTCTTTGCAGATAGGTCGCTTTGTAGATTTCCACCGTAATCATTATAAGTAATGAGTATTGTAGCTGCATTGAAACCCTTTTCAATTTCACTTAGAAGTTTTTTAAGATCTGCTTCTAATTTATCTTTTGTAAATTTGGAGAGTTCTTCTCTTGCCGTTTGTTTTTCATGTTCTTCAGCTCTTATTCCATAATAATTGCTTAATTTGATCCTATGGAATTCAACTTTTTCCAAATCATCTTTTATTTGTTCAGCTAATTTAAGTGCTTGCTCAACACTATTTGTAGTTTTATTTAAGTTAAATTTATATTGGTTGTCTAATCTGGTTTCTAACTTCGAATCTTCATCCTCATCTTCGTCAAATTCATATTCCTCAATTGTTATGGAACTGTCAGAGTATGAACCTGATATTATTGGGTTTGAGTCATAATGTAAGTTATAGGTATATCCGTATTGAATATTATGTGATTCACCATTTAATGCATTCAGAGGAGTTTTACTGTTGCCTATGAGAGGAATTGGGTGTTCAATTGTCTTACTGTTTTGAGGAGAAGGATTATTAGTATTATTTTGACTTGGGTAGGTTGTATCATCATCTAGTGTTGATATGTTGTTGTGTTCTGTTGTATGAGTTAAATCTGTTTTTGCAGGAGTATTAATGACTATTTTTTGTGTTACTATATTTTCATCAGTATTTGAAGTAATGATTGAAGCATTATCAATAATGATATTACTATTAGAATAATTTTTACTTTGGCTTGTATCAGCAGTTATAATAGTAATATCTTTGTGTGTAGGCAAACTGAATTTTTTTTTTTTTGTCTCAGGTTGAGTTAAAACTGATATACTTTTTTGAGGTTTGGTTTGTTTAGGAGATATATCTTTTGTACTTTTGTTATTAATTTTAGATAGCTGATTATCACTAAAAATATTTTTCATGTCTATCTCATTAGTGTTCATCATCATGGAGTTTACTTTATCAAGTGTTTGTGAATACCTTGTGTGAATTTCTTCATCAGTAAAAAGAACTTACAACCAATCAAACTGAGAAGTAAGGTTAAAGCCAAATATTTATTTTTTAAAATCATATTTTGCTCCTTAAAAGTTAATTATACTAGATAAGCATATATCATCAGGTTTGTTATGTTAGAATCCATATGTGCGACTAATTTGTGAAATTCTATGAACTTAAGCATGAATTTTTCAAAATTATTGTCTATATCATTGTGGTCAAGTATGTTGAGTATTGAGAAGTATTTTTGTCTTAGTTTGTCATATATGTTTTCAAGTTTTTTGTAAACAGCTTTGTGTTGATTTTTGTCTTTGACTTTTATATATGTAATTAATAAATAATGGGTTGTTTTGATAGATTCATCTATGTTAGTAAACATTTTATTTAAGTCATATATTTCATATAGGATATAAGCAGCTTGGTCAAGGTTTTTATGTTTGAGAGCTTTGATGAATTTGTAATATTTTTCAAATAGAGGTATATGTTCTTTTGGTACGACATTTTCATCTTCTGATATTGGCTTGCATAGGCTTGTAGTGAAGACGTCTTGGATTTCATAGGCAAGTTTTTTGTCAGTTAAAGATTTAATCCTTTCGGTGAATTTTGTAAAATATGGACCAATATTTTTCAAGTTATTAACATTGGTTTTCCAATCTTTAACGCGTACTAATTTTTTTTTTGCATCATCGTATATATCGTATTGTTTTCTTTCTTCTGTCCTATCAGCGGAAAGATTAATTATAACAGTTAATAACAAGAAAATTTTTAGCATTATTAATCCTTAATAAAAGGGTACTTTATTTATGAAAAAATAGCAAGTTTTTTATATAAATAGAGGATAAGATATAAGTATTATGATGAAATCAAATATTAATTTTTACTGTAGATTATTGATCTTTTTTAGACAACTTTTAAGTATTGAAAAATAGGTAAGATCAACTTTTTTGTTTTTAATATCAACTGTTGAGTTAATCGATACAACTATTTAGTTTTTGTGCAATTATTGGTTATTATTGGGCACAACTTTATACTAATAACAAAATAAT